>JAEWLD010000213.1 GCA_023393485.1 Bacteroidota bacterium | reverse complement strand
AGAAGCGGCAATGCTTGAGAAATGGGATAATTTTGTCCTTCACGACAATCGCGGCAGCCATTTGCTGCTTTCCGACTGGGTTTTTTCATACGAGTCGTACGGCTTTGGAACCGAGTTCTGCCTTTGCATGGAAGCAGGCGAAATCGTTGGCGGTTATGCGGCGGTTGTCGCCAAGGTCGCGTTTTTCAAATTTTATGTCGTGCCGTTTGGGCCAGTCCTCGCCAAGGGTTATGAATCGCATCTTGACGAGTTGGTCGATGAGGTTCGATCGCGTGCAAAAATACAGGGCGCATGCTACGCGCATGTAACGATTCCGGCCAGCGATCTTGAAAATCCGCACACATTTACAAAACTGCCCGAATTGCCATCGCTAAAAACGGCCAATAAAGGCCACGGTTTTAAATATGTATACGGTTCGTCGGGATTGAACTGGATTGATTTGCGCGGTTTTGACGAGGAATCGAAAATCATGACACTCAAACCTGCCGTGCGCCGCAATATCCGCAACTCGTATCGCAAAGGGCTTGACTTCATGTTTCTCGAGACGCCCGAAACCGTCGAAGAAGGCTACCGATTGTTCCTCGAAAACGCCAAGGCGGCCAATTACAGCATCCGCGATTGGAAAGACATTGGCCCGACGCTGCTGGCTTTGCTCAAAAAAGACGCGATCCGTATGCTGGCCGTCAGGAAAGATGGCATTCTGAAAGGCGCCATTTTGCTGGTCAAAGGCGGAAATTATTACACGTACATTCTCGGCGGATCCAAAAAAGAAGTGCCCGATTTGCGCACCGGCGATTTGCTCCAGTGGGAAGCGGTCAAACGCTCCATTGCCGACGGGTTCGACGGTTACAACATTTCGCTTGGCGGCTCGAAAGGCGTTTTCGAGTTTAAGAACAGTTTCGGAACCGGGCATTTTTTGTTCGATGGCGGAAAATACCATTGGATTTTGCGGCCGGCGCTTTTTAATTCGTATCTTTTTTTCGAGAAGCGGATGAAACCTTACAAACGCCAAATCGCGGGCCTTTTGGCCAAATTCAGGAAATGAAAAAGCTTTTGAGATATGGCAGAGTTGTCCCGATCGATGCGCTGGTTTATCGCATGACGCGAATCGCCGCACCAGATCTGGCCGATTTGCCGTATGAAGTTTCCCAAACGCCAGGCAGTCAAAAAACAGGCTTCACGATTTACGATCAGGGCAAATTCGTCCATCAAAGTTTTTTATATGATCGGGTCCGTTTGCTCAAATTGCTCGGCAAGCGCGGTCCGGCAATCGGCAATTGCGTCACTGATGCGGCGTATCGCGGCCAGTCGATTTACCCCAAAATGATCCGGCGCATTGCGACTGAACAACTCCGCAAGGGCAAAAGCGAGGTGTTTATCATCGTCAATGCGGATAACGCGGCGTCGATCCGCGGGATTGAAAAAGCCGGTTTTGAACTTTATGCGGCAGTCAAGGCAAGTCGATTCCTTTTGTTTTATTTCGACAAGCAAATCAAACGGTTCACATGAAGTTTTCGCTCGTCATCTGCACGTATATGCGCCCGGAAGCTTTGCGAAAGCTGCTCGGATCGGCTCGGAAACAATCGTTGTATCCAGACGAAATCTTGATTATCGACGGTTCGCATGATAATGAAACGCGGCAAATGCTCGCAGAAAATCCCTTTGACCGCCTGCGGTATTTCAAAGTGCCCGATCAGCATCGCGGGCTGACCAGACAGCGGAATTACGGTATTGCGCGGATTGCGGTTGGAACTGATGTGATTTGTTTCCTCGACGACGATATCGTCCTGGAACCGGATTATTTCGAGAATCTGATCGGGACATACTCAATTCATCCCGATGCGCTCGGTGTTGGCGGTTTTATCATTGAGCCGGTCGTCTGGGAAAAAGCCGATTCAAAGCCTGCAATCGGTGAATTCCAATTCGACGGCTGGAAAAGGCCAGATGGCAGCCGGTTTGTCATGCGCAAACGCCTCGGGCTTGACAGCGATGTTCCGCCAGGATTTTCGCCTGGGTTTTCGCACGGGCGAAGCGTCGGGTTTTTGCCGCCGTCGGGGAAGATTTATGAGGTAGAACAGTTGATGGGCGGCGTTTCGTCATTTAGGAAAAGTGTTTTTGATACATTGTCGTTCTCGGAATATTTTGAAGGCTACGGGCTTTATGAAGATGCCGATTTTACGCTCAGGCTCGCCAAAACAGGAAAACTCTATCTCAATACAAACGCGCGTCTTTACCATCATCACGATGATTCGGGCCGGCCGAACAAATACAATTACGGCAAAATGGTCGTCAGGAATGGCTGGTATGTCTGGCGGATCAAAAATCCGAAACCGTCGGTTAAAGACCGCTTCAAGTGGCATGCAATCACATTGCTGTTGACTGCCGTGCGCTATTTCAACGTGATCACGACCTCAAAGCGCAAAGAAGCGTTGACCGAAGCTTTGGGCCGAACTTCAGGCTGGCTCGGGCTTTTTTTCAATAAACCAAAGCAGAAATGAAAACGGTGTTCTTTAGTTTTTCGATTACCAATTCATCGCTGACCGACTATTTCGTGACGGTTTGCAACAAGCTTGCAAAAGATTACCGCGTGGTTGTGATCACTGACCGCGTGGTCGAAAACCCGTTTCAAATTTCGCCCGAAATTGTCATTTTGAAATGGCCGTCGGCGCGCCCGACAACTTTAAAGGCGTTTTTGTTTTTGGTCAAAATGGTTTTGGAATACCGGCCGGTAACAATGATTTCGATGTTCGGATCGATGAACATTTTCGTCATTGCAGGTTACCTGTTGCGAATTAAAAACCGAATTGCCTGGAATCATTCGATGTACGCAAAAACCACTGCCGATTCGTGGCGAAACCGTCGGAAAAAGCGCATTTTTCAGCTCGCAACGCACGTTTTTACGAATTCCGAAGCCACGCGGCGCGACCTGGAAAGTTTCTTTGACGTACCCGGAAAAAAGATTGCCGTAATTTACAATGCGGTTCGCGAACATCAGCGCCAGTCACAGGATTACGATGCCGACAGCATACTTTTTTTCGGGCGTTTCCACCCGGCAAAAGGGCTCGATGTTCTGCTCGCGGCGATGCCGGAAATCATATCGCGCTTCCCAAAGGTCAAACTGACGATTTTCGGGGCCAAAACAGACGGCCCGATTGCCGAAAGCTACCGCGAAAAAGCAAGACAGTTACAGATTTTGGACAATGTTGAATTTGGCGGAAATCTGCCCCAACAGCAAGTCACGGCCGAACTTTCAACGGCGAATTTTTGCATTGTTCCGTCTTTTTTGGAAGCGTTCGGATTTGTGGTGATCGAAAGTTTTTCTGTCGGAACGCCGGTCGTCGGGTCAAATACTTCAGGCATTGCCGAAGTGCTGCGCGAGGGCCGCGACGGATTGCTGTTTGAGCCCGGAAATCCGGCGGCACTGGCCGAAAAAGCCATCGCGATGCTTGCCGATCCGGAATTTCGTGACCGATGCGCCGCCAACTGCCACGAACACTTTCGCCAGAACTTCGAACTCGAAAAAGTCACCGACAATTTGCGCTCGGTCATTGACGCGATCAGCCGATAGATTTTAGCGCTGAAGCCGATATTTTCGGATTTAGTGATATATTTACGTCCTTGACAGCGCATTATGATCATAATCGGAGCAAAGGGTTTTGCCAAAGAAGTTCTTGAAATTTTACACCGGCAAACCGAGCCGGGCAAGCTTGCGTTTTACGACGATATCAGCCCCGACGCACCGGCGACGCTTTTTGGAAGTTTCCCGGTCTATCGGGATTTCAGTCAGGTCAAACAACATTTTGACAAAATAGACAATCGGTTCGCGCTCGGAATCGGCAGTCCGGCCGCGCGGAAACAGTTGTCGGACAGGTTTATCGCTGCGGGCGGGATTCTTACCTCGACTGTCAGCGACCGCGCCATCATTGGTTCGTTTGGCGTTGGCATTGGCGCAGGCTGCAATATTTTAAGTGGCGCAACGCTTTCGAATGACGTTACAATCGGCGTCGGCGCGCTTGTGTATTACGGCGTTACCGTGACGCACGATTGCGTCGTTGGCGATTTTGCCGAGTTGTCGCCGTCGGTGATTTTGCTCGGCCGGAGCCGAGTAGGCGCGTTTACGCAAATCGGTGCTGGATCGATAGTGTTGCCCGATGTAAAAATTGGCAGCAACGTAATTATCGGCGCCGGATCACTGGTCACCAAAGACATACCCGATAATGTGGTCGCCTACGGCCATCCGGCAAAGGTTGTCAGGACGCTCGAACCCATAAAACAACCGACATGAAAATTTCGTTCATCATTCCTGTTTTCAGAAATGAAGGCTCGATCATTCCGACCTACGATGCCTTGCGCTTGTTGGCCGAAAAACTCACGTTTACTTATGAATTCGTCTTTATCAACGACGGCTCGGACGACGGCTCGATCAATCAATTGTTGCAGCTTCACCAGACGGATAACGCTGTCAAAGTCATTTCGTTTTCGCGCAATTTCGGACAAGTTCCGGCGATTATTGCGGGCATGAAGGAAACTACCGGCGACGCGGCAATCGTCATGTCGGCCGACCTTCAGGAGCCGATAGCGCTGATTGAAGACATGATTTCAAAGTGGCAATCCGGAAATGAAATCGTCATTTGCCATCGCATTGATCGCGAAGATGGATTTATCGCAAACAATGCCTCGCGGATTTTCTATAAGCTGATGCGATACGCAAATCCTAATATGCCGACCGGCGGTTTTGACTTTGTGCTCATTGGCCGTAAAGCGATCGACGTATTCAATCAAATTGACGAGCGAAACCGTTTTTTTCAGGGCGATGTATTGTGGCTTGGGTTTGAAACCGTATTTATTCCGTATCAAAGGCTCAGGCGCACCATCGGAAAATCGCAATGGACGCTGGCCAAAAAACTCAAATATTTTATCGACGGCCTTCTCAATACATCATATATCCCGATCAGGCTGATGTCATTGCTCGGCATCTGCTTTTCGGTGATCGGGTTTTTGTATGCGCTTGTGATTGTCTACAACCGCATCATCAACAATACGCCATTTATCGGCTGGGCGCCGCTGATGGTGACCATTCTGATCATCGGCGGGCTGATTATGCTGATGCTCGGCATTATCGGCGAATACGTCTGGCGGACTTATGATGAAACACGCAAACGGCCGTTGTATATCATCAAAGACAAATTTACAAAGGATGAAAAAGGCGATTAAATGGGCTGTCGGCAATCCGTTTTGGGTCACCGCGATAACCTGTGTGGTCTTTTACTTTTTGCCTTTCAAACCCAGGCCATTCGGTGATCACGATTATCACATCGGCAC
>JAEWLD010000202.1 GCA_023393485.1 Bacteroidota bacterium | reverse complement strand
CAGCTGATCGATTCAAAGTGGAAACTTATTGACGAGCGTTTTTCAGACAGCCGAGGCTTTGGCGACATGGCGTTTGTTTCAGTCGCAGATGAGCCAATGCAGCTGAAGGTTTTCTACGGGCTCGACAAGGCTTCGCAAACCCGCATTCAGCTTACAACAAAAAGCAACGCGCAGTTCACCGCGCTGAAATCGGGTATCGCCCAGACCGATCTGAAATTCTCCAGCACTGCCGTCGACGGAAACAAAACCACGACGGTTTTTAGAAATGAAAATGTGACCGTAACAATTATCGCAACAAGAGCGATCGGCGCGGCGGTTACTTATGATATTCTTATAGAAAGCAACGATTACGACCCGAAAATGTACAACTTCAGTTTGGGTAAATGAAAACGCTTTCAGACCAGCTTGGGAATTCGTTTGCGTTTGAAACCGCGCCGAAAAGGATTGTTTCGCTTGTGCCGTCATTGACTGAATTGCTGTATGATTTAGGTCTTGAAGACAAGATTGTCGGGATTACGAAATTTTGTGTGCATCCGTTTCACTTCAAATCGACCAAAACGATTGTAGGCGGCACCAAGCAAGTCCATTTTGACCGGATTTTGGCGCTGCAACCCGAAGTCATCATCGCCAATAAAGAGGAGAATACGCCCGAGATTGTTGCACAGCTTGGCGGGATTTGTCCAGTCTGGGTGACTGACGTTGTCACGATTGATGACAGCCTGCAAGTCATTTCTGATTT
Organism: Bacteroidota bacterium; assembly: GCA_023393485.1. GTDB lineage: Bacteria > Bacteroidota > Bacteroidia > Flavobacteriales > Flavobacteriaceae > Flavobacterium. The sequence goes on along the minus strand of JAEWLD010000202.1, from coordinate 2,561 downwards.
CGGTCAGTTGTTCAATTGCCGGACGGAATCGCAGAAATGGATTGATAAAATCAAGTTTGCCCATGACGATTTCAAAGCATTCATTATTGATAAGCCCGAACTCAAAGCCGCCTATTTCATTTGGAAAAATCCTTATATGGCGGCCGGCGAAAACAATTTCATCAACGAAATGCTGAAATTGAACCGCTTTAAAAACATTTACGATGGCAATCCGCGGACGCCCGGTCGTTACCCCGAAGTGATTATCCAGAAAATGAGGATTCAAGGCGATCCGGATGTGGTTTTTTTGTCATCGGAACCTTTTCCGTTCAGGGATGAGGATGCTTTTGAGATCGGTAGGTTTACCCATCACGCCAAAGTGGTGTTTGTGGACGGTGAAATGTTTTCCTGGTATGGCAGCCGACTGACTAAATCGTTTGGGTATTTTAAGAGTCTGCGGGAACGGTTGGATGAACAGGAATAGGTTGAGCTACGTTTTGTCACCTTGCGATGGAATTGACGCTGATCACGAAAAAGTGCGGGATAATTACGTTCGGCATCTGCCCACTCCATAAAAAAAAGCCGGCATCTTTCGATAGCCGGCATTCTTTTAACTAACTCTAACCAAATAATAAAAACCCTTTATTATGTAACAAAGATAACGTTCAGATTTTTATATCTGTGTTAATTGTTTGTTATTTATCTGGTTGAAAAACAAAAAATTATCGGAGCAAGGGTTGCTGGTTTAAACGTTAAACTTTCCTACCTACTTTTTGTCCTGCAGCGCGAAAACTCGTTTCAACAAATCTGACGATCTTGCGGCGATGTTGTCTCGGATGTTTTTTTCCTCTACCGCGACCATTTTAAAGACGCCTTCCATCGCCTTGTCTGTCACATAATCATTGAGGTCGGGATTGACGTTTTGCGTCATCGGAAGGCTGTTGTATTTTGTGATGATATTGGCCCAGACCTTATCTGCGCCGACCCTGTCGAGCGATTTTTTGACGACAGGATTGAACTTCGCGTACAGCGCACTCGAGGTCGTGTTCTGCAAATACAGCGTTGCCGAATTGTCGCTGCCGAGCAATATGTTTTTCGCATCGCTGAAAGTCATTTGTTTGACGGCGTCGACGAAAATCGGCGTGGCTTCCCTGACGGCGTCTTCGGCTGCGCGGTTGAGTACTTTAAGGCCTTCGTCGGCAAGGCTGGACAACCCGACATCGCGCAAGGTTTTATCGACTTTTTTCAATTCGTCGGGCAGCAGGATTTTCACGGCCTCGTTTTTATAGAAACCGTCTTTTAAAGTAAGTTTTGACACTTGTTTGGAGATGCCATTGTTGAGCGCTTCCTTCAGTCCTGAAGCGATTTCTGTCTGGGATAATCCGCCGGCCGGATATTGACTGGCGATCTGCTGGAGTTCGGCGCAACCTGAAAGGACGAACACGGTTGCTATGGCTAGAATTTTTTTCATGGTTTGGTTTTTTTTGGGTGCTCGGCTTCAGCATCCGGTTATTGGCTGAGACTCTGAAACAAGTTCAGAGTCCCAAAAATCACTCCCGGTCCTGCATCGCAAAAACCTTCTTAAGCAGCGGCGACGTACGGGCGGACAAATCGGTCCTAATGTTTTTCTCCTCAACGGCAATCATTTTAAAGACGCCTTCCATCGCTTTGTTGGTGACATAATCGTTGATGTCGGGATTGACGTTTTCGGTCAGCGGCATGTTGTTGTATTTGGTGATTAGCGAATTCCAGATTTTGTCTGCACCGACTTTGCCGATCGACCGCTCAACAATCGGCAGGAATTTTTTGTAGAGTTCAGACGAGGTTGAGCTTTGCAGATAATCGGTTGCGGCGTTGTCTTTACCGAGCAGGATGTTTTTGGCGTCGGTGATTGTCATGTTTTTGATTGCGGCCACAAAAACCGGTGTGGCTTCCTTGACGGCGTCTTCGGCTGCGCGGTTGAGCGATTTTACGCCTTCGTCGGCGAGGTTGCCAAGGCCGATTTTGCGCATGGTCTTATCTACTTTTTGCAGTTCGCCGGGCATCAGGATCTTGACCATTTCGTTTTTGTAGAATCCGTCGACGGCGGTGAGTTTGGTGACTTGTTTGTCGACGCCTTTGTTCAGGGCTTCTTTTAATCCGGCAGCGATGTCGGTGTTGCCGGTTGAAACGCCCGTAACCGTAGTAACTTTTTCTTTGGCTTTGTTCAAAAGGCCGCCGAGTTGGGCTTGCGCTGCAAACGGCGCGATGAGCAGGAGTAGGAGGAATTTCTTCATAAGGTAAAGTTATTAAGGTCGCCGGCGCTGACAAAGACTGTGCCGTTAAAAGTTGTTTAATTTTTCGTTCGCGAATGCCGCCTGTCTTTTTTATTCTGACGCAGCTTCGGCCACAATCCAATTTCGTCAAAGCAAATTATCTCGCCGGGCGGTCGGAACGATTTTATTTATGCTGTATATTTGTTCAACCACAGCTCACGGCATTCGGCCAAGCTAAAAAACCAAATTGGCGTCTATGGCAAATAAAAAATCCAAATCCGAATCGTTTCTACCTGCAAAACTTGATACCCTGTCAAAGAAGGAAAT
>JAEWLD010000189.1 GCA_023393485.1 Bacteroidota bacterium | reverse complement strand
ACAATATCTCCGTTGGGCATATTGACAGCAAATTCGGCATTCAATCCACCAGATGCCCCATATGCTGCGCATTATCGAAAATACCGGAATGCATATCAATGGCATCCACATGCATACGGGATCGGATATTCTGGACATCGAGGTGTTTCTGTACGCCGCCGAAATCCTGTTTGAAGCAGCGACGCATTTCAGGCAACTTGATTTCATCGATTTCGGTTCGGGCTTTAAAGTGCCCTACAAAAAAGACGACATTGAAACCGATGTCGAGCAGTTCGGTAAAAAGCTGTCAAAAAGATTCAACGAATTCCAAAAACAATATGGCCGGCCGCTCGCACTCGCATTCGAGCCTGGAAAATTCCTGGTTAGTGAAGCGGGATTTTTTTTGGTAAAAGTCAATGTCGTCAAACAAACCACGTCAACGGTTTTCGCTGGAATAGACAGCGGCTTCAATCACTTGATCCGACCGATGTTCTACGGCTCACAGCATTTTATTGAAAATCTGTCGCACCAAAAAGGCAAGGAACGGTTTTATACGATTGTTGGTTATATCTGCGAGACCGACACTTTTGCGACCAACCGCCGGATCGCTGAAATCCGCGAAGGCGATATCCTGTGTTTCCGAAACGCCGGCGCCTATTGTTTTTCAATGGCATCGAACTACAACTCGCGCTTGAAGCCTGCCGAAGTGCTTTGGCTCGACGGAAAAGGGGTTTTGATCCGCGAGCGCGAAACATTTGAGGATTTGCTCAAAAACCAGGTAATGATTGACCTTTAGCTATCGTTTAAGCCATTTCACTGCGGCGAAACCAGCGCTTTGCTGCTTGACACTGATGACATAAAGACCGCTTGTAAAGCCCGAAACGTCGAGCGTGGTGTCTGTAAAAATGACGCGTGACAAGACAGTTTGTCCAAGTATGTTTGTAATCACGATTTCGGACAATTGTTCCGGGGCTAAATCGAGGGTCAGCAATGTATCGCCGGGATTCGGATAGACTTTGAACTTTTCTTCGCCGAATTCAACTGCCGACAACGGCGCGCACTGTCCGTCGGCCGCAAATGGTGAAAACCACCGCAGAACGTCCTGCAAAATCGCGTCATCGGCGCCACTTGATGCATCGCGGCACAAAAATGCGCCCTGCGTAGCCGATTCCGGGCATTTAGGCATCAATGCGAATCCTTCAATATTGGCATTTTCCTCGGGATTCGCGATAAAATATTCGCCGGTCGTGACAAATTTTCGGCTATTGCCCGTTGTCAGTACCGAGCTCAAATTCGTGGTCTCGAGATAATTTGAATCGAGATTATGTAAAATGTAAAGAATGCCGGTTGTCCTGTCAAATGAAAGATCGCAGCTTTCCGTGCGGCCGGTTTCATATTTTCCGACGTAGTAGAAATCGTCATTGACCGTTGGATTGATGTCAAAAACCCAAACATGGCCGCCGTCCTGGTGCGCAATGAACATCAATCCGCCCATACCTTTGGCCGACGTGTATAAATTTCCGGTCTGCTGGCTGACAAAACCGGCAGCCATGAGCGCGCTGTCGGGCACGAAAACGATACCTTCAGGACCGGTATTTCCGGTATATTCCATTGGCGACGGCGCCGCGAGCAAATCCCAATGTCGCGATAAAGTCACACTTCCGAAGTCTGCCGTGCAGGTGTATTTCCTGATTTCATAATTGTTTTCATCGACGACGTAAAATTCATTTGCTGAAAAATCGGCTTGTGTAATGCCTTCCGGTCCGCCAGACAACGCTTTGCTGGCAATTTGGCTAAATCCCATCGCACTGCTGTCTAACTGCAACACCCGCAATCGGCCATCGTTCTGCACACAATACAAACGATTTGTAACCAGATTCCAATGCAGGCCGCTGAGTTCGGCTATTCCGTCGACGCTCATGACCGAGGTAAGATTGTCGGCCGAGTTCCAATTGACCGACGGCCATGGCGATTGCGCGGCGGCGACCGTAAAAAAAGACAGAAACACAAACGTAAAAATCTTTCGCTTAAAATTATTTTTGTCGATAAAGATAACCTTTTTGCAAATCGCCATTTCCCGGACGAGTCAGACAATTCGAAAAGTGCGGCAGAAAAAAACAGCAAAAAAAAGCCACTGTCGCATCAGTGGCTTTCGCAATACGAACTATAAAGCAACTATTTCAAAATAATGAACTCGCAACGGCGATTGATTGAATGCTCCTGCTCTGTGCAATCGTTGCCGCACTTGACCAGCTGGACGCGTTCACCGTACCCTTTTGAGCGCAGGCGTTTGCGCTTGATGCCTTGTTTGACCAAATATTCGAGTGTCGATGCCGCGCGGCGGTTCGAGAGCAGCAAATTGTACATGTCTGACGCACGCGAATCGGTGTGTGCGCCGATTTCGATTTCCATTGCAGGATATTTATTCAGGAGATCGACCAGGATGTTGAGGATGCGCGCGGCTTCGGGCTTGATATCCCATTTGTCGAGGTCGAAATAAATGTTCTCCAGAACAATCTGGACTTTGCCGTCCTGGCGTTTGTTGATGATTTCCTCGGCGTCGTCATAACATTCCATGAAAAGTTCGATAGTGTAACGCAGTTTGCCCTGGTCATTGGTCGTGAATTCTTCGGTATGCGGAATGTAGAAATCGCGGACGGCTTCAATGCGGTATTTCTTGTTCGGTTCGGTCACAAAGGCATATTCGGCCAACTGCCCGACCACGACTTGTGCAATAAGCTGATTGGTTTCTGGATCATACAAACTGACCATCGTGCCCGGCAACGGATCTTTTGTGTTTTTATCCTTGACTTCGCCTTCAACAAAATAGCTTTCCTGGTTTTCTTCCTTGATGAAACTGTACAAATTATCGGAACCTTTTCTGTTTGACGCGAAATAGCCTTTTTTTGTAGTGTCGTTGACGATGTAGCCAAAGTCGTCCATTCCCGAATTAAGCGGCTCGCCGAGATTGACCGGCTTGGCAAAAACACCATCATAGGATTTGCTTGAAAACACGTCGAGCCCGCCCATTCCCGGATGGCCGTCCGAAGCGAAATACAAAACTGCACCGTCATCCGAAATAAACGGAAACTGCTCGCGATGAACCGTATTGATTGAGCTGCCCATATTGACCGGATTGCCAAAAGTGCCGTCGTCATTCACATCAACGTACCAAATATCAAACGAGCCAAAGCCGCCGGGCATGTCACTTGAAAAATACAAGCGCTTGCCGTCGCGGGTCAGCATTGGGTGCTCGACAGAAAATTCATCGCGTGAAAACGGTACGCGCGTCACGTTGATCCAATCGTTATTTTTGGATTCGGCCCTGAAAATACTGACGTTCGCAACTTTCTCACCTTTGATCTCGACGCGTTTGGCGTTGGTTCTACTAAAGAACATCACACGTCCGTCGGCGCTGAAAGTCGGGTTGCTTTCGTGGGTTTTGGTGTTGATCGATTTTGGGAACGGCTGGATGTTGGTCAGCAGGCCTTTATCTGAAACCGACGCGCTGTACAAGTCCAAAAACGGTTTGCCATTCCAGCCATATGAACCCGCGCCACTATTGCGAAGTGAGGCAAACGCGACTTTTTCACCGTAAAATGCAATCCCAAAATCGCCGTTGGTCGTGTTTTTTGCCATTGGCTGGATGACATGCGTCCATGGCAGGTTGCGCCTGAGGTTGGCGATGAACTTTGGCGTGTTGACCGGATATTTCACGTATCTGGCCATCAATGAATCGCCTTTTTCATAATTGCCGACTCCCATCAGTGCATGTGCATACCTGAAGTTATATTCGGCATCGATGCTGTCTTTGGCTGTCGCATACATTTGCCCATAAGCCCGCGCGGCGTCTTTCATCTGGAAATTGTAATAATACGCGTCGCCCATGTTCTGTAGCACTTTTTGGCTTTGCGGAAGCTGCTCGTACATCGCGGCAGCTTTGACGTACGACCGTTCGGCGAACAATTTATCGGCCTGTTTCTCACTGATTTTCTGTGCAGAGACCAGTCCGAAACAAAAAATACAAATGATGTAAATAAAGTTTTTCATACTGGCCATATTAGAAGAATCGTGGTGATTTGTCATAACCTTTGCCTTTGCTGGCGTTTTCGCCGCCGATGTCATAGAGCAGGAATATTTCGTGCGTTCCCGAATTGAAATTGCCGAGGTTCGTCAGCGTATAATCATACGAATAACCGATGCGTAGTTGCGGCGTTACATAAACGTTCACCAATCCGCTGACCGAATCGTCAATGCGATAACCGACCCCGAATTCGATGAAATTGTTGTACAACATGTTCGCCGTAACATCAAGCGACAATGGCGCGCCGGAAACCGCCTTGGTCATAAACGCGGGCTTGAGTTTCATGCGGTCGCTGACATTGAACACATAACCGCCGGTAAAGAAATAGTGGATTTCCTCAACGCCGATGGTTGAAATCGCGTTTTGGTGTTCGAGGTGTTTGGTCCGCAAAAAGTTCGGCGCTGATAAACCAAGGTAAAATTGCTCGCCGAAGAAAAACGCACCCGCACCGATGTTCGGAAAAAACTGGTGGATGTTCTCGGCAAACGCAGGATCGGGCGCGGAATCGGTATATTGGAAACCGTTGAAATCGGCATCGAAAAACGTCGCGCCGGCCTTGACGCCGAATGACAGTTTGGTCGACGCGCCGGTCGGAATCACGTAAGCGACATCGGCGTAGATATTATTTTCCTTGACCACATCTCCAATCTCATCGCTGACAACCGACAACCCGGCCTCGAGCCTCTTACCGACCGGCGTGTGGCCGAACACATTCACCGTCTTTGGTGCGCCAACGGCACCGACCCATTGCGTCCGGTACAGACCGCCGATGTTGATCACACCTGGCGTATCGGTCGCATAAGCCGGATTGACAACGCTCATGTTGTACATGTAATGCGTGTACTGCGGATCTTGCTGTGCTTCGGCCACAGTTACGGCAAGTAAAACAGTGGCAAAAAGGATGTATTTTATATATAGTTTTCTCATAACGCTACCTGCTTAAATAAACCCTGCCCTGGATCGGTTTCCGGCTGCCGTCATTAAATTCGACGATAAAAAAATAAACGCCCACCGGCAAATCGCCACCCATTTTTACGCCGCCCTGTGAAGCCGTTCCGTTCCAGTTTGGCGTATTGATGTTGCCTTTATAAAGGATATTCCCGTAGCGGTTGTAAATCTCGAGCGTGAATCGTGGATACAATTCGGCGAGATTGTCAATGATGAATTCGTCGTTGATGCCGTCGCCGTTTGGCGAGAAGCCGTCCGGGATCGATATGTCGTCGCAAACCGTCAAATCAACCGTCACCGCAAGCCTTGTCGGGCTTTCGCAACCCGGGCCAGCGGTATAAGTCGCGTAATAGGTTGCGCCATTTACGAGCAAATCAATCGACGCGTATGCTGTGCCGCCCGTCGGCGCGTTGAACCATGTTACCGGATTGCCGCTGTTGATATTGGCCGACAATTCAGCGATGGTCGGTTGGTCTGCGCCGCAGAATTCGTTGCCGAGCGGAATCAACGTCGGCATGTCAAGCCGTATCACGGTAAAAGTTACCGGGTTGAAATCGGTGCCCGGACCGGCGCACGGGTTTCCGGCCGTTGTTATCGATTGGATCGTCACCGTGGTTGCGCCCGGATTGGCCAGGTCAGACGCCGCAATCGTAAAACTGCCACTGCCGCCGGCAAAAGTCACGGTCGCACTATTGGCTGCGGCATTGACGCCAGACAATGCATAGGCAATGACGTAATCGCCGTCTACGAGCCCCGACGCGCCGGTGATGTTTATCGTGTTTGGCGAACCGATGCAGATGTCAGAACTGGCGACTGTTGCGCCGGCACCGCTCGGGACGGCAAATGTGGTGAAACTTGCCGATGCATTCTCACTTGGATTACCACAACTGCCAGACTGGCTTGCGATTCCGGTAATCGTGATCGTGTAATTGCCGGCAGTTGCAATCACCGAAGCCGGGAAAATCAACTGGCCTGCGCCCGAAGCGATAGTTCCGGCAACCGTACCTGTCGGCGGCGTCGCTCCCGGGATTGAATAGTTGAACTGATAAGTTCCGTCGGCAATTCCGGCGGCGTTTGATATTGAAACGACCGCCTGTGCGCCGAGACAGAAATTAGTGACTGAAAGGTTTGCGTCATCGATATTCGGAAGTGGATTGACAATCACATCTGCCTGGACGCCGGAAATCGCGGCTGAACAGTTTGACGCCGTATTGATGATATTGGTAAATGTTACTGTGGTTGTCCCAACACTTGTCAGCGTCGCCGATGGGACAACAAATGTTGCCGTGCCGCCAAAAATATTGAGATTCGCCGATTGCCCGAGCGCCGTATTTGCGCCCGTCAAATCATAGTTAAACGTGAAATTCCCATCATTCAGGCCAGTCAGGGTTATGATTGTATTGTCACCAATACAGATTGGCGAAGTGATGGCAATATTGGCGGTTGTAAGCGATGGCGACGTGAGAATTGTCAGTTGAACAATTTCAGTATCGATACCGCATGCATTGCTGATCGTATAAGTAAACGAGTGATTTCCGGCTGTAAGGGCTGCAACATTGACCGGATTGGTGATAACGACATTGTTCGAATCGGTCCAGACACCGCCACTTTGCGCCCCGGTCAGCAATGTCGCCAGGTCAAGTGTACCAACCGATGAACAAACAGATTGCGCCGCGGCTGCCGTACCGGCATTTGGAGCAGGATCGACGACGACCGTTACCGTTGCCGTATCTGTTGTACATGGCGATGTGCCGCCGGTTACAGTATAAGTGAAATGATAAGTTCCCGCAGCAACCGACGAAGGATTGAAAATGTTGGAAACAACGATATTGTTGTCATCGGTCCAGATGCCGCTCATATCCTGCGAGCCGTTCAATGCCGTAAACAAATCGAGCGAGGTGACCGTCGTACATACCGCCAATTGCAACGTCGCCCCTGCCCCGCCGGCATTTGACGCCTGGGTAACCGACACGACAACAGATGCCGTCGCAGTGCTGCAGAATCCGCCACCAACGGTATAAGTATAAGTTCCGGCCAGGTCGACCGAAGGATTAAACACGCCTGTACCACTTGAAAGCGCAGGCGACCATGTACCGCCAACCTGCGGCGTGCCACCAAGGCTTGTGAACAAGTCGGCTGGCGGATGGTTTGAGCAAAACGCCGCCGTGCCGTCGGTTCCGGCATCCGGCACAGGATTCACCGTAACCGTAACAGTTGCACTATCATTGTCGCACGGCTGATTACCGAAGAAAGTGTAAGTATAAACACCGGCAAGGTCAACCGCCGGATTGAAAATACCTGTGCCGCTGGCCAGTGCCGGAGACCAGACACCGCCTACCATCGGCGCACCGCCAAGTGAGTTGAGCAAATCCTGTGGCGCGCTATCTGCGCACAACGTCAATGACCCGTCTTGCCCAGCTTCCGGCCCCGGCGTTACGCTCACTGCGACAACTGCAGAATCATTTCCGCAAGCAGCCGGCCCAGTTACGGTATAGGTGTAGGTTCCGGCCGGATCAACACCGGGCGTGAAAATACCCGTGCCACTTGTCAGCGCTGGCGACCAACTGCCGCCAGTTTGTGCCATCGCACCCAAAAGCGCAAACAGGTCTTGCGGATCGGCATTTGAGCATACGCTGAGCGACCCATCGGCACCTGCATTCGAAGGCTGCGCAATTGTCACCGTCACCGTGGCTGTATCTTCCGGACATGCGTCGCTGAAAGTCGTATATGTATAGACTCCGGCAGGATCGATCGCCGGATTGAAAACACCCGTCCCGCTGGAAAGCGCCGGTGTCCAGATGCCGCCGGTTTGCGGTGTTCCGCCGAGCGAGTTGAACAAGTCCTGGGGCGCTTCGCTGACACAAAATGTTACGCTGCCGTTTTGTCCGGCGTCGGAACCTTGGGTAATGGTGATGATCACGCTTGCCGTATCATTCGTACATGGAGCATTTCCGTTTACGGTATAAGTATAAGTACCTGCCGTGTCTACCTCGGGGTTAAAAACTCCGGTGCCGCTCGTTAGCGCCGGCGACCAACTTCCACCCGGTTGGGCTGATGGCCCGAGCAATGTGAACAAGTCCAGCGGCGGTTCGGTCGTACAAAGGTTTCTGACTACGTCGTTGCCCGCATTTGGCGGTGTGACAATTGAAATAGTTACTGTTGCCGTGTCGTCCGGGCATGGTGCGGCGCCTGTCACAGTATATGTGTATGTTCCCGCAGCGTCGATTGTTGGGTCAAACACTCCGCTTCCGCTTGCCAATGCCGGTGACCAAACTCCGCCTGGCTGTGCGGTCGGGCCAAGCAGGGTAAACAAATCGAGCGGTGCACTGCCGGCACAAAGCGCTTGGTTTGCTACGTCACTGCCGGCAACAGGCGGTGCAACAGCAGTTATCGTGACCGTTCCGGCTACGGGTTGGCTGCAACTCGGCGTGTCGGTAGTTGTGATATTAATTAATGTATAGGTAATCGTTCCCGAAACCGCGCCTGCGATTGTTGCTAATCCCGACGCGTCCAAAACGATAGTCTGGTTTCCTGGCATACCGCTCACAGTATAAGTAACCGTCGCGTTTGGCGTGCCTGTAAAGGTTACTGTCGCCGAATTTCCCGCACAAACCGATGTTGCGCTTGCCGAAACCGAAACCGTCGGCGGCGGAATTACAGTTACGGTCACTGACCCCGCTGCCGGCTGCGTACATGTCTGCGGCGTAGTCGAAGTTACGCTGACCAAAGTAAAGACCGTCGTAGAAGTAAAAGTACTCGTGAAGCTTGCTGTTCCCCCAGCGTCCAGAGTAATCGTCTGATTGCCCGGAACGCCTGAAATTGTGTAAACTACTGATGCGTTTGGCGTGCCAATGAACGTGACAGCCGCTGTTCCGCCCGAACAAATGCTGATGTTTCCGCTAATCACCACTGCCGGCGGCGGCAACACGGTAACAGTGATCGTTCCGTTTGCCGGCGCCGTACATGCTGGCGGCCCGGCGGTTGAAACGCTGACTAAAGTATAGGTTGTAGTG
>JAEWLD010000180.1 GCA_023393485.1 Bacteroidota bacterium | reverse complement strand
CTTTCGAAAGGCCCGGCGGGCTTGTGATGCCGATTTTGGTTGAGCTCACTTTTGCCGACGGAACGACCGAAAACCACAAATTCCCGGCTGAAATCTGGCGTTTTGACTATACTGCGGTGACGCGCCTTTTTGCAACCGAAAAACAAGTCGCCAAAATCACGGTTGATCCAAAAGAGTTGACCGCAGACGTAGATACAAGTAACAACACATGGCCTAAAACCGCCGTCAAATCTAAGTTCGACTAAAATAATTTGTTAAGGCCGCGCAACAAAACAGTGCAACTTTGTACCTTTGGCAATCTAAAAATGTCAATATGTTCGGTATAGGCGGCGGCGAGTTTTTATTCATCATTCTTATCGTGCTGATGTTATTCGGGTCTGACAAGATTCCGGAAATGGCGCGCGCACTCGGTAAAGGCATGGCGCAGTTGCGAAACGCGACCAATGACGTCAAAAATGAGATTAATCGCGGAATGCAGGAAAACGGGCTCGACAGGAATTCACTCACTGGCGGAATTACCGAAGAAATCGACAAGGCCAAGCAAGGGTTTACGAAAATGCTCACCGAGACAGAAGCCGATGTTTCTGTCAGGAATGGACTCGATGAAATCCGTGAAAGCTTCGCAAAAATGAATACCGACGTCAATCCTGAAGCGCGCGAGTTCACTCCCGAAAAAATAGAAGCGTCGGCTGAAATCCCCGGAATTAAACCAGAACCAATACCTGACGCGCCCGACGGGCCAATAAAACGCCAGTCTTAATGGTAGATAAGCTTCTGGAATGGGATAGGCAGTTGTTCGTTTTTTTGAACAGCCTTGGTTCTGAAACCTATGACGGTTTTTGGCTTTTGATTACCAAGCAAATCAACTGGCTGCCGATATTTTTGCTGATAGCTTATCTGGTTTTCAAACGACTCGGCACTCGCCATGCGCTGATGGTCTTGATGCTGATGGCCGTCCTGATCACTTTTACAGATCAAACCACCAATCTTGTAAAATTCCATTTCGAACGATTACGGCCGGGCAGCAATCCTGAAATTGCCCATTTTATTCGCGCGGTGCAAAAGCGCAGTTCCTATAGTTTCTTCTCTGGTCATGCTTCAAATTCGATGGCGGCGGCGATGTTCTTGTTTTTGATCATGCGACGCTATCTCAAATACATGGGAATTATTTTCCTTTGGCCGCTGATATTTGCCTATAGCAGGATTTACCTCGGGCTGCATTATCCGTCAGACATTCTCTGCGGTTATATTTGGGGCGCCGTTACCGGATTGTCTATCTATCAAGTATACAAGTGGCTTCGCGACAAATATTTTCCTCAAAAAGAGCAGTTAGATCACCCGACTAACACTTAATCCGTCGCGTATCGGCAGCAATACGGTTTCAACCCGCGGATCGTTTTTGAGCAATTCATTGTATTCCAATAAAACTTTTGTGCTTTTGTCGTTTTCCTTGACCGGTTCGAGGACTTTTCCGCTCCACAATACGTTATCGGATAGAATGATTCCGCCTTTGTTCATCAGCGGCACAACCATGTGGAAATAGTTGATATAGTTTTCTTTGTCGGCGTCGATGAAGACCATGTCAAATGTAGTATCGAGTTGCGGGATGATGTCAAGCGCGCTTCCCAAATGCTGTTTGATCTGCCACGCCCACGGCGATTGTTCAAAATATTTGCGCTGAAAATCCTGCAATTCCTCTTTGATGTCGATGGTGTGGATGACGCCATTTTCGGCCAAACCCTCGGCTAAACACAACGTGGCATATCCGGTATAGGTGCCGATTTCCAAGACGGTTTTAGGCCTGACGAGTTTAGACAACAAACTCAAAACACGGCCTTGAAAATGCCCGCTGAGCATTCTCGGCTGTAGGATTTTTAAGTGCGTTTCGCGATTGAGCGCGGCGAGCAACGCGGGTTCGTCTTGCGAATGTTGCGTTGCGTAGGATTCGAGTTCGGGAGAGAGGAAATGCATTTTTAATTGACAATTGACAATTGATAATTGACAATTGGGTTTGTCTATCCGGAGGAGTAGTGTTTACCCAATGTTTCTGCTAAGATACAATTTAAAATCCGCTATTGCCTTTTCTGTTCCGGTTGAACTGAAGCCAGTTTCTTAGTTGCATTTCAAAGCGAGGACACCGCTAATTATCAATTGTCAATTATCAATTGTCAATTCTACCCTATCTTTGCGCCATGGAAATCGTCAAAAAAGACATCCGCGCATTATCTAAAGAACAACTCCGCGATTTTTTTGTGGCCAATGGCGACAAAGCCTTTCGTGGCAACCAGGTCTATGAATGGCTTTGGGGCAAGGGCGCGCATGCTTTTGAAGATATGACCAATATTGCGAAACCGACGCGACAGATGCTCGAGGACAATTTCGTCATCAACCACATCATGGTCGACCAAATGCAGAAGTCGAGCGACGGTACGGTCAAGAATGCCGTAAGGTTACACGACGGATTGGTCGTCGAATCGGTTTTGATCCCGACCGACACCAGAACGACCGCCTGTGTTTCAAGCCAGGTTGGTTGCAGTCTCGATTGCGAATTCTGCGCGACGGCGAAACTCAAGCGCATGCGCAACCTGAATCCGGATGAGATTTACGACCAGGTTGTTGCAATTGATAAAGAAAGCCGTTTGTACCACGGTCATCCGCTGTCAAACATTGTTTTCATGGGCATGGGCGAGCCGTTGATGAATTACCCGAATGTGCTTAAAGCCATTGACAAAATCACCTCGCCTGAAGGTTTGGGCATGTCGCCGAAACGGATTACGCTTTCAACTTCGGGCGTGACGAAAATGATCCGGAAACTGGCCGACGATGAGGTCAAGTTCAAGCTTGCGGTTTCACTTCATTCGGCTGTTGAGGAAATCCGGAACCGGATCATGCCGTTCACAAAAAACTTCCCTTTGACCGAACTGCGTGACGCACTCGAATATTGGTATGCCAAGACCAAAAGCCGCGTGACTTACGAATATGTGGTTTGGAAAAACATCAACGACGACAAACGATCGATTGACGCGCTTGTCAAATTCTGCAAATACGTTCCGTGCAAGGTCAACCTGATTGAGTACAATGCAATCGGCGAGGACGAATTCCAACAGGCAGATGAATCGGCGATCAATGCTTATATTAAAGCACTTGAAGCTGCAGACGTTGTGGTGAAAGTGAGACGAAGCCGTGGAAAAGACATTGATGCAGCGTGCGGACAACTTGCCAATAAAAGCTAACGCCCGCGAAATCTGTGTTCACTCTTCTGTAGTTTTAATGTTGCGTGCGCAGCACACCCCGAATCTGCGTTAGGGATTGCAGCAAGCTACCGTGTAGCGCGGAAAGCCCGACGGCGGCCAACGTACTTCTCTGTTAGAAAATTCTTTCCGGCCGCCGGAACGCCCAAAAATCGTTTATCTTTGGAATCGTGAAAACCACCGAGCAAATCAAGCAGCCGATCAAGGCCGAAATGGAGCTTTTTGAAAAGAAGTTCTATGAAGCGATGACCTCAAAAGTCGCATTGCTCAACAGAATCACGTATTATATTGTCAACCGCAAGGGCAAGCAGATGCGCCCGATGTTTGTGTTTCTGACTGCCAAAATGGTGTCGGGACTTGTAAACGAACGGACCTATCGCGGCGCATCGGTGATTGAGTTGATCCATACCGCAACACTTGTTCACGACGATGTTGTGGACGATTCCAATAGAAGACGCGGATTTTTTTCGATCAACGCTTTGTGGAAAAACAAGATTGCGGTTCTGGTTGGCGATTATCTGCTGTCAAAAGGACTTTTGCTGTCGATTGACCACGGCGATTTTGATTTGCTTCGAATCATATCGGTTGCCGTAAGGGAAATGAGCGAAGGCGAACTTTTGCAGATTGAAAAGGCGAGAAGGCTTGATATTGTTGAGGAAGTCTATTACGACATCATCCGCAAAAAGACCGCGACTTTGATTGCCGCCTGTTGTGCTCTTGGCGCGCGCTCGGTTTCGGATGACGATGTCAAGGTTGAGAACATGCGAAAATTCGGCGAACTGATCGGAATGGCTTTCCAAATCAAGGACGACTTGTTTGATTACACTGACGACGCCATTGGCAAACCGACCGGAATTGACATCAAAGAGCAAAAAATGACCTTGCCGCTGATCCATGTGCTGAATAATTGTACAGACAAGGAAAAAAGCTGGCTCATCAACTCAATCAAAAACCACAACAAAGACAAGAAACGCGTCAGGGAAGTAATTTCATTTGTGGTCAACCACGGCGGACTGGCTTACGCAGAGAAAAAAATGCTTGAATTCCAGCAGGAAGCGCTTGAGCTCATCAAGGATTACCCTGAATCTGACTATAAGGCTGCGTTGATGTTGATGGTGAATTATGTGATTGAGCGGAAGATTTAATTGACAATTGACAATTGATAATTGACAATTGACAATTCGGCCGCATCAGTCGGAAAATTTTATCTTTTAACAGAAATTTTTTAGTCTTTCTTTTTCAGATAAGGCATTGATTTTTAGGCAAGTGGTTTCTTAATTATCAATTGTCAATTATCAATTGTCAATTCCCATGCAACCATTTCCCACCCGCTTCCGTCTACCAACTCAGAACAAAGTAAAAGATTGTGAAAGTAATCGACTTACAAGAACACCAACGGGAAATCATTTTGAAAGCCGCGGCGAATGACCGTCAGGCGCAGCAAAAGATTTACACGCAATTTGCGCCCAAGATGCTCAGCGTTTGCCGTCAGTACATCAAAGACATCCATCATGCCGAGGATTTGATGATCACAGCCTTTATGAAGGTGTTCGCGAATCTTAAAAATTTTGAGCACAAAGGCAGTTTTGAAGGCTGGATTCGGCGGATTATGGTCAACGAATGCATTTCGTTTATCCGCGTGCAGAAAAAAGTGTCGTTTCTTGAAGACCAATTTTATGTTGAAGACACATTCAACAATATTGAAAGCGGGCTTTCGGTCGACGACATCCAGGTCTTGATCGACGCCTTGCCCGATGGCTACAAAATGATTTTCAACTTGTACGCGATTGAAGGTTACAAGCACAAGGAAATTGCCGAAATGCTCGGAATCAACGAAGGCACTTCAAAATCACAATTGTCGCACGCGCGCCGGATTTTGCAGGAGCAAATCAACCAACGAAAAAACTATGTTTATGGAACGGAATAAATGGGAAGCGGAATTTAAGGCGAAACTCGGCCAACGCGAAATCACACCAACGCCGCACGCTTGGGACAGGCTTGACGCGATGTTGAATGAAGCTGACAACAAAGCATCAATAATATCGACCGACGAAAAGCCAGTCCGGAAATTGACCTGGCTTTACATTGCCGCCGGTGTTGCCGCAGTTCTTCTGCTTGCGACGTTGTTGGTGAAGCCACAG
>JAEWLD010000165.1 GCA_023393485.1 Bacteroidota bacterium | reverse complement strand
GTCGTGTCTTGGTTTGATCCGTCCCAGAACTTAAAGACATACACGCCTGGTTGCGACGGCCTGAAATTCAACGGAACTTCATAAACCTGATTATCCAAAGCAGGCGACGCTTCATCAAGACGGGCATACTGGATGCAAACCGTTCGGGTTGTTCCCGCTGCCTGGTAATAAAAGCCTTGGAAAATGTGAGCGTCATCCGGTCTTTTGTACCGAACCATTATTTGCGATGTGCTGTCAACCTTAAAGCGGTTAGGCATTGTCACGTCCTGTACCGGGCCAAGCACGAATGTGCTATTGTCGTCTCCCGAACCAACGTCGCACGAGACCGAAGCGATCGCCAACACAAACAACAAAACCAATTTTCTCATTTCAAATTGTTTTTAATACCCCGAAGATACAAAATGTAAAAAAGGGTTGCGTTGGGGTGAAAAAAAACCCGGAAAATTTTCCGGGCTTCTGTTATTCTGCAGTTTCTCTAATCGTGTCCTTGATCTTTTCTTCAAGTTCTTCGGCAAGTTCGGGATTGTCTTTGAGCATGAGCTTGACGGCATCGCGCCCTTGGCCAAGTTTTGAATCCATATAACTGAACCACGAGCCGGATTTCTTGATGATTTCAAATTCAACGGCAAGATCGAGGATTTCGCCTACTTTTGAAACGCCCTCGCCGTACATGATGTCAAATTCGGCAACCTTGAACGGCGGCGCAACTTTGTTCTTGACGACTTTCACTTTGGTTCGGTTGCCGATGACACTGTCGCCATCTTTAATCTGTGACGAACGGCGAATATCCAAACGCACCGACGCATAAAATTTCAATGCGTTACCGCCAGTAGTCGTTTCAGGATTGCCGAACATGACTCCGATTTTCTCGCGCAGCTGGTTGATGAAAAACACCGTACAATTAGTTTTGCTGATGGTTGCCGTCAATTTTCGGAGCGCTTGGGACATCAAACGCGCGTGCAGGCCCATTTTCGAGTCGCCCATTTCGCCTTCGATTTCGCTTTTTGGCGTCAGGGCAGCAACCGAGTCAATCACCACAACGTCAATCGCGCCAGAGCGGATCAGGTTTTCGGCGATTTCCAAAGCTTGTTCGCCGTTGTCGGGCTGGGAGATGATCAGGTTTTCAATATCGACATTGAGTTTTTGGGCGTAATTGCGGTCAAATGCGTGCTCGGCGTCGATAAACGCAGCGATTCCGCCTGCTTTTTGAGCTTCGGCAATTGCGTGCAAGGTCAAAGTCGTCTTACCCGAAGATTCAGGCCCGAAGATCTCGACGATACGGCCTTTCGGATAGCCATTCACCCCAAGGGCAAGGTCAAGCCCAAGCGATCCCGAGGGAATGACTTCAACCTCTTCAACGGCTTGGTCGCCGAGCTTCATTACCGTGCCTTTACCGTAAGTTTTGTCTAATTTATCGAGGGTTAATTGTAGTGCTTTTAGTTTTGCTTCTTTCTCTGAACTCATTTCTTCTTGTATTGATTGCGTAAAAATAATTCTTTTTTTGACTGTTTCCCTCCGGCTCCGAAGTATTTATAAACAAACAAATTTGATGTTAAAGCCGATGGTGTTTTTGTGGATTTGCCGTATCTTTTCTTAAAATTGGTCGTTGGTCGTTGGTCGTTGGACTGATCTGTTTACCTGGCACTGGTTGAACGGTTTATTGCCATTGACTTTTTTGATTTCTCCCAGCCAGCAGCGGACCAAACTCCATCGACCGAAATTTTTCATACTTTTGCGCGACATTTTAAAACGATGCAAAAAATCATTTCGTACCCGATTTCGGCGGTTTATTATCTGTTCTTCGGCTTGTGCCTGGTGGTTTTCCATCCGATTCAGTGGATTTGCCTGAACGTGTTCGGTTATCAGGCGCATAAAAAAAGTGTGGATTATCTCAACTTGAGCCTTCTGCGCTGTACGCATTTGCTCGGTACGACCTATAAGTTCGAAGGTCGGGAAAAGCTGCCGAAAAATGTTCCATTGATTATTGTCGCGAATCACCAGAGTCTGTATGATATCATCGCAATCATTTGGTTTATGCGAAAATGGCATCCGAAATTCGTCAGCAAAAAAGAACTCGGCAAAGGCATTCCGAGCGTTTCGTACAATTTGCGGCACGGCGGCTCGGTGCTGATCGACAGAAAAGACCCAAAACAAGCGATTCCGGTCATCAAAGGATTGTCCGAATACATTGAAAAAAATACGCGTTCGGCCGTCATTTTTCCCGAAGGCACGCGAAGCAAAAACGGAAAACCGAAGGAATTTGCCCAAAGCGGATTGAAAATCCTGTGCAAATATGCGCCATCGGCATACGTTGTCCCGGTCACGATCAACAATTCGTGGAAAATGGTAAAATACGGATTTTTCCCGCTCGGTCTCGGAAATCATCTTACCTTTACAGTACACGAGCCGATGGCGGTAAGTGCGATGCCTTTCGAGGAATTGTTCGAAAAAACCGAAAACGCCGTCACAAGCGCCTTAAAATTTTAAGATATGCAAGCCCAAACACTCCCAAATACACGCCTAGAAGTCATGAAATTTCTCGAAAAGGACATCGATGCCTTTGTCGATGAGTATCTAATTCCAATTGAAACCATCTGGCAGCCGACAGATTTTTTGCCGGCGTCAGACAGCGAAGAGTTTTTTGACCAGATCAAGGAAATGCGCGAGCTCGCGAAAGATCTGCCATATGATTTTTGGATTGTTTTGATTGGCGACATGGTCACCGAAGAAGCGTTGCCAACTTATGAATCGTGGCTGATGACCGTTGAAGGCA
Source organism: Bacteroidota bacterium (assembly GCA_023393485.1). GTDB lineage: Bacteria > Bacteroidota > Bacteroidia > Flavobacteriales > Flavobacteriaceae > Flavobacterium. The sequence continues at coordinate 808 of JAEWLD010000165.1, read as the reverse complement.
TCGATCAGGTCGGCGCCAACGGGTGGTCAAAATGGGTTCGCCACTGGACAGGCGAAGAAAACCGTCACGGTGATTTGCTCAATAAGTATCTCTATTTGTCGGGCCGTGTCAACATGCGTGAAATCGAAATCACGACGCAGCATTTGCTGACCGACGGTTTTGACATCGGCACAGGCCACGATCCGTATAAAAATTTTATCTATACGAGTTTCCAGGAGTTGGCGACTTATGTATCGCACAGCCGTGTCGGCAAACTCGCAAGACAATATGGCGAAAAGAAACTCGGCAAAATCTGCAACATGATCGCGGGCGACGAAATGCGCCATCACCACGCCTACAGCGAATTCGTTGATAGGATTTTCAAGGTCGATCCGTCAGAAATGATGCTTGCTTTCCAATACATGATGAAGCAAAAAATCATTATGCCGGCGCAATTCCTTCGCGAAGCCGGACACAAAATGGGATTGGCATTTGAACATTTTTCGGATTCGGCGCAACGCATCGGCGTCTATACTTCAGCCGATTATGTCGACATTCTCGAGAAATTGATCGAGCGTTGGCAAATCGACAGAATTTCAAACCTTACCGACGAAGCCGAGAAAGCGCGCGATTTCCTGATGAAACTTCCGGCGCGAATGACGAAAATTTCAGAGCGTATTGTCATTCCGCAGGAGTCGCATATTTTTAAATGGGTGACGCCGGCGTAAGCCTTCCAAGAAAATATTTTTTTCCGATGTCGTTGTATTTTATCATAAACGACGGGATTTCCGTATCACCGGTATCGGAAAAATGACGACTTTGTCAGTGG
>JAEWLD010000088.1 GCA_023393485.1 Bacteroidota bacterium | reverse complement strand
GTCTGGAATCGAACCATAAAAAAACCGGGAAGTCCCGGCTATTTTTTCACTGTTGTTTTTGTTTTGACTTTGGTTTTTGCAGTCGTGCTGGCATTGGCATTCGGTTGATTTATTTTGTATCGCATGTCTGGCGTTCCGTCATTTTTCAAAGTCTTTGAACTTTTGTAGCGCCGGTCAACCGTTCCATCTTTTTTGTAAACGACTTTGCTCTGCGAATTGACGTTGGCATCAGTTGATTTGACTTGCGTTTTGCGTTGCACCATCGTCTTGTTTTTGTTGTCGACCACGTGCGTTGTCTTTTTGACAGTGCCGGTTGGCGTGGCTGTGGTTGTCGTGGTTTTTTTTGAAACTTGTGCCTGCGTAGCGATCGTAAACGATAAAGCTGCTATCAAGCAGAAAATCAGTTTTTTACTCATTGATTTCATGACTTTGGTATTTAAGTTTATAGGCTAAAGTTAGTAAAGAAATTCATCGGATTTCATAACGATAACCTAAATTTAATTGCGCGGATTGGATTGGATTGACTATATTTAGGCAAAATCGCAGCCCATGAAATACAACGTGCAAAACCTCGCTTTTCTTTCGGCGGTAATCGCTTTTGGATCGTGCCAGCAGCACAAACAATCCACCATCGACGAATCGGGCAATGAAGTCATCAAGATTCGAAAGCCAGCCGACGATACACTTATTGTACAAAGCGAGCCGGATGAGACCATCGCAACCAAAGTAACCGAATCACCAGCGGCAACGGTGACTGCCGAAAAATCGCCGCCGGCAAAGGCAGTGGAAATTAAGCCGGCGGTCAAGACAGAAAAGCCCGCCGACGAGGTAAAACCCGCGCGAGCGATGACCGTGAAAGGTGTCGTAAAAGATATCAACCGCGGCAAAGACGGTTATACGGCCAAGATTGAGACCGCAGACGGGCAACTTATTTCAGCGACCGTCAGCCGGAGTAATCTTTACGATGCAAAGCAATATCGCGACCTGGCCGTCGGGGAAACCGTTAAGGTTACAGGCAACACGTGGCTTTTGGACGGCGTCAATCAAATGACTGTCCGCGTCCTGCAATAAAAATCAGAATTGGTTGACGGTCTGCCTGATCGCAACCAGCTTTTTCATCAGATTTTCAAAGTAATCGAGGTGAAGCATGTTGGCACCGTCGCTTTTGGCGTGCGCCGGATCAAAATGCGTCTCAATGAAAATCCCGTCAACGCCGACGGCAATTCCGGCTTTTGCGACAGTCTCGATCATATCTGGCCTGCCGCCGGTTACGCCAGCGCTCTGGTTTGGCTGTTGGAGCGAATGCGTGACATCGAGAACAGTCGTGGCAAATTGCTGCATTGTCGGGATGCCGCGATAATCGACAATCATATCCTGATAGCCGAACATCGTGCCGCGATCAGTCGCCATCACGTTCTGATTGTTGCAGTCGAGCACTTTCCGGACCGCGTGTTTCATGCTTTCAGGACTCATAAACTGGCCTTTTTTGAGGTTGAGTGTCTTGCCGGTATTGGCCGCCGTAACAACAAGATCTGTCTGGCGGACCAGAAACGCCGGGATTTGCAGTATGTCTACATATTCAGCTGCCATTGCCGCATCTTCATTGGTATGGATGTCGGTCACCGTCGGAACGTCAAAAGTCTCCGAAACTTTGCGCAGAATCTTCAACGCTTTTTCGTCGCCGATACCGCTAAAGCTGTCAATCCTCGAGCGGTTTGCCTTCCGATACGATCCTTTGAATACGTAAGGAATTTTGAGATTGTCTGTAATGCCGACGAGTTTTTCGGCGATTCGGAGCGCCATTTCTTCGCCTTCGATCGCGCACGGTCCGGCCAGGATGAAGAAATTGCCGCTGTCTGTATGTTTGATACGTGGAATATTGTTGATGTCCATGATGTTGTGTGTTTAATTGCCGCGATTCGGGCGTTGCAAAGATACGATAATTCCGCGATGCAATTTTTGGTTGAAAAGCGAGACTAATTGAATTTTTTCGGCGTAAATCCGACAGGAACCATCAACTTTCCCTTTTCATAAATGTTTAGGTACAATTTGAACGGCTTTTTCAAACCGACCCACGTAATTTCATAAACATCGAGAAATCCGGCGCCAATCGGGTCGCGCTTGGTTGGAAATGGACAACAGCTTTCGAGTTTTTTGTAGAACACTTTTTCGCCTTTCGGGCCGGCAAGCGCATCGAGAAACCGTTTTGCGTTGAGATCTTCGTCCTTCGTGTCCTTGTAGAATACGTTGATCGGATAGTCTTTGTCGTAACCGTATTTTTTGTCAGTGCTGATTTCAGTGAGGACGAATGTGTTTTGCTTGGTCAGTTGCGGCGTCGGGGCATTGTCATCGACATTTTTTAGGGTCGACTTGGTGCTTACGCATGAAACGGCTAAAAAAGCCAGCGAGATTGCTGCAATATAATTTTTCATCGTTTTTTCTTCTTCTTTGTTTTTTTTGGTTGTTCGACGATTGGCTCGGGAACGTCAGACTTGATGAATAACGCGATAATCGCCGAAATAATTACACCAACCGAAATAATGCTTGAAACGCCCTGGATCACCAGGCTTCTGTAGCCGACGTACATCAGTGC
>JAEWLD010000007.1 GCA_023393485.1 Bacteroidota bacterium | reverse complement strand
GCCGTGGTTTTCGTGCTATCTTTGCAACTGATAAATAATACCGTTACGGCAACGGCAAGAAATATTTTAAGTCTGTTCATGATCGATATTTAAAGGTTGTATTACAAATTTCACCTCATTATCCATCGAATCATTACAGGATTTCCATTTGATCGAAATCCGAATATGGAAATCCTGTAACGGTGTCAGAAGCACATTTCGGAACTTTATCAAACTTCATCGCGTCCTGCGATGCTGATTTGTAACCGGCATCTGCCGAGAATTTTGAGCATCCAACAACTCTATTGAATTACATTCCCCGAATGGGACGAAATTTTTATTTATGGATACCGTGCAAATTATCGACACATTGAAGAAAACCCCGTACAAGTACACATTTGCATCAAAGGTCAGGGATTATCTAAAAAAGGATACCGAAGGCGATGCCGACATCATCATTGAGCAGCTGCGCATCATGCTGTCCGATCCCGGTAACGCCGAAATATCGAGACCGATTAAGGAAGTGCTCAGGCATTTCAGAAAAAACATGTTTTGATATGTTTTAAGTTGAAAAATGCCGGCTGCCCGGCATATCAACGGATGATTTCCCGTATTACTTTTTCGATTTCGGAATTACTGGGGTTAGCCAGTTCGCGCCGAAGTTCCATGATCAGGTAATCGCTTTCATCGTCGTTGAGTTGCTTGATTTCGTCCCTTATCCGTCCAGCGAGCGTGAATTTATAGGACGATGCAAAAATCTTTTCTACAATTTCCTTTGCTTCCATAAAGTTTGGTTTGGTGTATTAAAGTTAAAAATGCTAATGCAAAACCTTTGTTAACTATTCGATAAAGAAATTCAAAACCTATTCTTTTTTTACTACAAATCCGTTGTTGTGCAACGCGTCGAGGGTTTTGATCAGCACCTCGGAACGGATTCGCCCATCGGTAATCTGGTCGTCGGTCTTGACCCAATACCTGACATTGAGCTGGGCCGCAGTCCCGATAATTCCCGAAATCACAACAATATTCTCATAACCGTCAATGTCAATCTCATCCTGATTTTTGATCACTTCCCTGGCAATTTCGATCGCACGCCTGTAATCTGAGCCATACTCAAGCCCGATCGCGAATTCCTGAAGCAGATAGCCGCCGCGGTTGTAATTGATCAGCGTGTTTTTGATCAAAAGCGCATTCGGGATAAAAATGTCCTTGCCATCGCTTTTGATTTGCGTATCGCGAAGATTGAGCGCGATCACTTTGCCTTTGACGCCATTGCTTTCAACGATATCGCCGACGGTGAACGGCCTTTTGAAAGCGAGTAAAATCCCGGCCAGAAAATTTTCACCGATGTCCTTGAGTGCGAATCCGATGACGAACGCACCAATTCCCGCGCCTGCAAGCATACTGCCGGCAATTGTAGTCAGCCCGATTATCCGGAACATCAAAAACAGTCCTGCGATGATTAAAAGTGCTTTCAACAAATTTGCGATGAACGTAGCCAAGAGCGGGTCGTGCATCCTGCGCCTGAGCCTTCGATCGGCGAACAATTTTACGCGCGAGGCAATGAACCAAACCAGGACAATGACCAGCAGCGCCAGCAAAATCTTCGGCGTTACCGCGACTATGTTGTTGTAATAACTTTCGAGGTTCGCCACCAAATCGTTTAGAAATTCCTTCATGATTCGTTTTTTTTAAATGTAGTGAGTAAGCCCGCGCCGTTCCTTATGCGATTTTGCGCCAGCCTTACATAATTTTCGAGGGCTGCATTTTTACGCTGCGATTTTTCTATTTTTGGAACCCGAATATGGAAATCAAGCAAGCCATCGCGGCAGATATCGAAACGATCATGGACATCATTGGCCAGGCGCGGCTGATCATGCGCGAAAATGGCAACATGACCCAATGGGCAGACGGTTATCCGTCGCGCGAAATCATTCTGGGCGACATCAATGAAGGCCACGGTTTTCTCTGCGTCGAGGCTGGCGAACTTGTCGGTTATTTCTGTTTTATGAAAGGCGATAATCCTGATTCGAATTATAATGTGATCGAAGCAGGGCAGTGGCTCGACAACCAGCCGTACGGCGTGATCCACAGGCTTGCATCCGGAAGCAAAGCCAAAGGCATCGCCAAAGCCGCTTTCGATTTCGTTTTTTCTCAAATTGGAAACATCCGCGTCGATACGCATCGCGATAATATTCCGATGCAAAATTTCCTGAAAAAGCAACGGTTTACATATTGCGGCATCATTTACGTAGCCGATGGAACGCCGCGGGACGCCTTTCAAAAGCGGATTTGATAGTTGAACCCCCTTTGATTTATTGGCATTTTACCATTAGTCCGAAAAAAAAGGAAAAATAATTGCAATTTTGGAACGACTGTTTCAAAAAATTTTTATCTTTGCCAAATCAATTGAAATTACCATGGCACGCAATGTTGAGTTTGATCGGGAGGTCGCGATAGGCAAAGCCAAAGATGTTTTTTGGGAGAAAGGCTACAATTGTACTTCGATGCAGGATTTGGTAGATGCGATGCAGATCAACCGCAGCAGCCTGTACAATACGATCGGCGACAAACAGCAACTATTCCTTGAATGCATTGACAGTTACGCCAAAGACATTGTCCGGGAAGCGCGTGAAAAAGCGGACGAGGCCGCAACGCCGCTGGAAGCCTTGACAAGAATAATCCGCGACAAGGCCGCATGGGTAGTCGATTGCGAAAAAGGCTGCCTGGGCATGAAGACCATTTTTGAAATGGCGCCGAATGATGAAGCCGTCCGGAACATCCTGATGCAGAGCAATTTCCATTATAATACGCTCATCACCGGATTGATCCAAAAAGCGCAGGCATTGGGCGAAATCGATCCCGCCGAAGACGCCTCATTGATGGCCGAATACATCATGACGACATTTACCGGATGGAAGCAATCATTCATCCTGAATCGGGATCCGTTCAAGATCAAAAAAATGTCGGAATTCCTGATACGAAGTATTACTCACAAGTAATATTTTTTTAAACAAATCTGGAACGTTTATTTCAAAATAACCTCTGGTTATCAATGGAATAATTGTATCAAACAGCTAAAATTCTGGAACGATTGTTCCAAATAAATATCGAGAGTCATTAAATAAACCATCAATTATCATGAAAACGCAAACCAACAATTATTACCGGGAATTTTTCTCGTTCCTGGTCAAGTCAGTCATTTTTATCGTGCTCGTCGCGATGCTGCTCGCCGGATGCACGAGGTCAGCCGCAACGACGCCCGCCGCACCGCCGGCAACGCTTCCGGTTCTGGCCATCGAATCGGCAACCGCCACAACCGAATCTGAATTCCCGGCTTCGATCCAAGGCATAACCGACGTTGAAATCAGGCCACAGGTCAGCGGTACGCTTGACAGGATTTTTGTCGATGAAGGCGCCTATGTCAAACAAGGCCAGCCGCTTTTTAAAATCAATGACAAGCCTTATCTCGAAC
>JAEWLD010000300.1 GCA_023393485.1 Bacteroidota bacterium | reverse complement strand
ATCAAGGAAGTTTTCAAAGTTTTACGGCTTTCTGAAAATACTGTTAGGCTTCAGCTGGTAAATGTAGATTCCGGGCTTGCGGCGAGGTTGGAAGCGTTTGTGAAAAAAGTCGTAAAGTCATAAAGTCATAAAGTCGTAAAGTCATAAAGTCGTAAAATCATAAAGTCGTAAAATCGTAAAATCATAAAGTCGCAAGGTTTTTCAGTTTTTTTCTTGCCTTTACGGACCTTGTGACTTTAAGACTTTAAGACTGAAAAATATTTTCCACCGTATCAAATTAATAACTAAATTTGCCGTTGGTTTTTTCGTGGCGCAAACCGCCTTAAAATCAACGAAAGCTACCCAAAGAATGAGGAGATTTTTAACTGTATCGCTTCTTGCCGCACTGGTTGTGTCATGCAGCCCGTATCAAAAGGCGCTGAAGTCCGAGGACATGGCCGTCAAATTCAACGAAGCAACCAGGCAGTACGAAAAAGAGCATTATACCAAAGCCATCCGCCTTTTTGAGCAAATGGCCACAACGTATCGCGGAAAGCCGCAGGCCGAAAAAATGTACTATATGTATGCAATGTCTTATTACAAGACCAAGCAATATTACTCGGCGGGCTACCAGTTTGAGAGTTTTGTTTCGGGCTATCCGAAAAGCGAAAAGATTGAGGAAGCCGCGTTTCTGGGAGCCAAAAGCTATTCGATGCTTTCGCCGGTCTACAGCCTGGATCAGACCGATACCTTTAAAGCGATCGACAAATTGCAGGCGTTCATCGACCGTTATCCGGATTCGCAATACATGGCCGAAGCCAATGCGACACTCAAGGCGCTGCGCGAAAAAATCGAGAAGAAAGTTTTTGAGAACGCCAAAGGTTACAACACGATTCTAGATTACAAATCTGCGCTTGTGGCTTTGGACAATTTCATTTCGGATTATCCGGGAACGCCGTACAAGGAAGAAGCGCTGTATTACAAACTAGATTCGGCGTATAAGCTCGCGATCAACAGCGTGCCGTCAAAAATGGAAGAGCGGTTGCAGAATGCCAAAGTTGCCTATTCAAAGCTGATCCAGTTCAAAGGCGACACGAAATACAGGAAAGACGCCGACGAAATGCTCGCGCGCATCGATAAAGATTTACAACAATATAACAAATAGAAGAAAGTCATGGATTTGAAGAAGACGAATGCTCCGGTAAACACGGTTACTTACAACAAGACAAAAATTGAGGAACCAACTGGCAACATCTATGAAGCCATTACCATCATGGCGAAAAGGGCAAACCAGATCAATTCAGAAATCAAAAAGGAATTGACCGAAAAGCTCGAAGAGTTTGCCACTTACAATGACAGCCTCGAGGAAATCTTCGAAAACAAGGAGCAAATCGAAGTGTCCAAGTTCTACGAAAAACTGCCTAAGCCGCACGCTTTGGCCGTTCAGGAATGGATTGACGACAAAATCTACCACAGGGACGCAAATAAATAAGACCTGATGTCGGTTTTAAGCGGTAAAAAAATAGTACTTGGGATTTCCGGAGGCATTGCCGCATACAAAACTGCCGCATTGGTCAGGCTTTTTATCAAATCGGACGCCGAGGTAAAAATCGTGATGACACCTGCCGCCAAAGATTTTGTAACGCCGTTGACTTTATCAACGCTGTCAAAAAACCCGGTCCATTCAACGTTTTACAATGAAGAAGACGAGAATGCCCAGTGGAACAACCACGTTGAACTCGGGCTTTGGGCCGACCTGATATTAATTGCGCCTGCAACGGCGAACACACTTTCTAAAATGGCGACGGGCAATTGCGACAATTTGCTCGTCGCCGTTTATCTTTCTGCCAAGTGTCCGGTTTATTTTGCCCCGGCAATGGATTTGGACATGTACAAACACCCGTCGACGCTTGAAAGTTTCAGCGCGCTCAAATCCTACGGCAATATCTTGATTCCTGCAGAAAGCGGCGAATTGGCCAGCGGGCTTTCAGGCGAAGGAAGAATGGCCGAACCCGAAAACATCATTGCTTTTCTCGAGAACGACATCGCGGCGAAATTGCCCCTCAAAGGAAAAAAAATACTCGTGACGGCCGGCCCGACATACGAAGCGATCGATCCGGTGCGTTTTATCGGAAATCATTCGTCGGGAAAAATGGGTTATGACATCGCCAAATGTGCCGCCGACTTGGGCGCGAAAGTTATTTTGGTTTCAGGACCGACACATTTGCGGGTAAACCACAGTTTAATCGAAGTGATTTCAGTAACTTCGGCTGCTGAGATGTACGACGCATGTCATCGGTTTTATCCCGATGTCGATGTTGCGATCGCCGCTGCGGCCGTGGCGGATTATCGTCCGAAATTTCCTGCTGGGCAAAAGATCAAAAAGACCGAAGCCGGTGTCAACATCGAGCTTGAAAAAACAAAAGACATTCTCGCTTCGCTTGGTGCGGTCAAGAAAAAACAGTTCCTGATTGGCTTTGCCCTTGAGACCGAAAATGAAATCGGGCATGCAAAAGAAAAAATACGGAAAAAAAACCTAGATTTGATCGTGCTCAACTCGCTCAACGATGCGGGCGCAGGTTTTGGGAAACCGACCAATAAGATTACCTTTATCGACAGCGGCTTCAACATAGAGCCGATGGATTTGAAATCAAAAGAAGCGGTCGCCGCCGATATTTTAGTTAAAGTCATCAAACATTATGAAGCATAGCATTTTTTCAGTTGTCTTTTTGCTCATCGCCGGATTGGCCTCAGCGCAGCAGTTGAATTGTACTGTAACAGTCAACTCAAACTCGATTGCCAACGCCAATACCAATACTTTCAAGACGCTTGAACGTTCAATCGCCGAGCTCGTCAATAAAACAGACTGGACAGGCACTGAATACAGGCAAGGCGAAAGGATTGAGTGCTCAATGTACATTACGCTAAACAGTTACGACTCGAATAATTATTCGGCAAGCATCCAGGTTCAGGCTGCGCGTCCGGTGTATAACTCTACTTACAGTTCGCCGATTTTCAATTACAACGATAAGGATTTGACCTTTAGTTATGTCGAATTCCAAAACCTTACGTATGACCCGACGAGCTACAGTTCAAACCTGGTTTCGGTCGTTTGGTTTTACGCTTATTTGATTCTGGGCATCGACGGCGATACGTTCGCGCCACAGGGCGGAACCGAGTGGCTTGAGACGGCCCAGGAAATCTGCAACGTCGCGCAACAAGGCGGAAACAAAGGCTGGACACAGGCCGACGGCAACCAAAACCGTTATTTTCTGGTCAATGATATGCTGTCTAACACTTACGGCCCGTATCGCGAGGCAATGTACCAATACCATTTTGAAGGTTTGGACATGATGGCCAAAGACACCAAAGCCGGCAAACAAAACATAGTCAAGGCGATCGATACTTTGGCCAAGATTTACAACGTCAGGCCCAACGCGTTCATCACACGCATATTTTTCGACGCGAAATCAGACGAAATTGTGTCGATATTTTCCGGTGGCCCGGCAATTACGGCCGCCAACCTTTCAGACAATCTCAATAAACTGTCGCCGCTCAATTCGGGCAAATGGTCGTCGCTTAAATTTTAATCGCTAAATTTCGGGATGATTACCTCGCTGCATATTGAGAATTTTGCGCTGATCGACAAATTGTCGATCGATTTTTCTTCAGGATTCTCAATCATTACAGGCGAAAC
>JAEWLD010000270.1 GCA_023393485.1 Bacteroidota bacterium | reverse complement strand
GGCCCAAACCACACGCCACAGAATTCTGGGCATTGTCAATGGCGACGATTTCCAGATTATATTTTCGGACACGCCCGGAATCATTAAGCCGGCATATGAGATGCAGGAATCGATGATGCAATTTGTAAAATCTGCTTTTGAAGACGCCGATATCTTGATTTACATGGTGGAAATCGGCGAGAAAGACTTAAAAGACGAAGCCTTTTTCAAAAAAATCGTTCACGCCAGGATGCCGGTTTTGCTGCTGATCAACAAAATCGACAATTCAAATCAGGAAGCCCTGGAAGAAACTGTTCAAATGTGGAGAGCAAAGGTGCCAAATGCTGAAATTATCCCAATATCGGCGCTTAACAACTTCCATGTGCCGGAAGTGTTTTCAAGAATTTTGGAATTGCTCCCGGCATCGCCGCCATATTATCCGAAAGATGCCTTGACCGATAGGCCGGAACGTTTTTTTGTCAATGAAACCATCCGGGAAAAAATCCTGCTTAACTATAACAAGGAAATTCCCTATGCGGTAGAAGTCGAGACAGAAGAATTTAAGGAAGACGATGAAATCATCCGCATCCGCGCGGTCATCATGGTTGAGCGTGATACGCAAAAGGGAATCATCATCGGTCACAAAGGCGCGGCGCTCAAAAAAGTCGGCATACAGTCGCGCGCAGACCTCGAGAAGTTTTTTGACAAACAAATCCACATTGAACTGTATGTCAAAGTAAATAAAGATTGGCGAAGCAATGCCCGGCAGTTGAGACGATTCGGTTACAATCAGTGATAAAATTGCAGCCGGCCGGTTTGAAACTGTTTTAGATATTTTACAGACTTACCAGCCCAGATTCTGAACCAAGTCCAGAATCTCAAACCGCCATTTCCCTGCAAGCTTCGGCGCAAGCCTTACACGCAGCGGCACATTCCCGGCAATGTTCATTGTCGTGATTTGAACATTCCGCGCCGCACATTTCACAGATCTCGGCGCAAAGCCTACATATTTTGCCGGATATTTCGCTGCCCAGACTCATCAGTTGCGCAGCGGCATAGCAAATCGCAGAACATTCCATGTCAAGCTGAATGCAGCGCGCCATCATTTTCACGTCTTCTTCCTTTGTGCAGGACGAAGCGCAGTGGTTGCAAATGGCCGCGCAGGCAAGGCAGGCCTCAATGCAATTTTTGAAGTTATGGTAGTTTTTCATTTTTATCGATTTTAAGTAAACTCTAATTTAGCTAATCATGCGCTGGAATTTTTACATCATTCCGATGTCGGATTATCGCATTCAATTGTTTCGCCGTCCGATAACTTGTCACTTTGCCGCACCGGCGCTTTGCCACTCTCCAACTTTAAACTAACTTTGCACCCTCAATTATTTAAAAATGAGCAATAACATCGTTGCAATTGTAGGCCGTCCGAATGTCGGCAAATCGACACTTTTTAACCGGATGATCCAGAGACGCGAAGCCATCGTCGATTCAGTCGCGGGCGTTACGCGTGACCGGAACTACGGCAAGAGCGAATGGAATGGCAGAGAGTTTTCTGTAATTGACACCGGCGGTTACGTCAAGGGTTCCGACGATGTATTTGAAGGCGAAATCCGCAAGCAGGTTGAGCTCGCGATTGATGAAGCCGACGTTATCCTGTTTATCGTCGATGTCGAGGAAGGCATTACGCCGATGGACGAAGAAGTCGCCAAATTGCTCAGGAAAGTCACCAAACCCGTATTGCTCGGTGTGAATAAGGTCGACAATGCGATGCGCGAAAAAGACGCAATAGAATTCTATAATCTCGGCCTTGGCGAATATATCACGTTTGCAAGCACATCAGGCAGCGGAACCGGCGACTTGCTCGATGCCCTGATTGCCGTTTTCCCGGAAAAGCCCGAGTCTGACAAAGACGATTCAACGTTGCCGCGTTTTGCCGTCGTTGGCCGTCCGAATGCAGGGAAATCGAGTTTCATCAATTCATTGATCGGCAAGGACAGATTCGTTGTCACCGATATTGCAGGCACGACGCGCGATGCAATCGATACCAAGTTTGACCGTTTCGGGTTTGAATTCAATCTTGTTGACACTGCAGGAATCCGCCGCAAGGCAAAAGTCAAGGAAGACTTGGAGTTTTATTCGGTCATGCGTTCGGTCCGGGCGATTGAACACGCGGACATCTGCATTTTGATGATTGACGCGACACGTGGTTTTGAAGGCCAGGACCAAAGCATTTTCTGGCTTGCAGAGAAGAACCGCAAAGGCATCGTGATTTTGGTCAACAAATGGGATTTGGTCGAAAAAGATACAATGTCTACGCGCGATTACGAAAAGAAAATCCGTCAGGAAATCGAACCGTTTACCGATGTGCCGATCGTATTCGTTTCTGCGCATACCAAACAACGCCTGCTCAAGGCGCTCGAAGCCGCGGTGCAGGTTTTCGACAACCGCAAACAACGCATCGCGACTTCGAAATTCAATGATTACATGCTCAAGGTGATCGAAGGTTATCCGCCGCCGGCACTCAAAGGCAAATATGTCAAGATCAAATACTGCATGCAGCTTCCGACAGATACGCCGCAATTCGTGTTTTTCGCAAACCTGCCGCAGTACGTAAAAGAACCGTATAAGCGCTTTCTGGAAAACAAGATTCGCGAGAATTGGGATTTTTCGGGCGTGCCGATCGATATTTATATCAGGGAAAAATAAGGTGCGATTGTAAGAAATATTTGTCTTTTCTATACTAAAAGCCGAAATTCGCGGTTATTGGTAAACCAAGACAATCCATTTTTCTTATGCCAAAATCCCTGCGCTTCCTGGCGATTTTCATTTTTTCATTTTCGGCCTATTCACAAACCGTAACGCTTCGCGGCAAAGTACTCGAGGACAAAACGCAGTTTCCGCTTGAATCGGCGACGGTTTACCTGACGCGTGTGACCGATTCCACCGTCGTAGATTATACGATTACCGAAAAATCAGGTGCTTTCGTGATGAAAACCCCGAAGTCGGCAAAGGCGATGAAGCTGAAAATTTCGTTTGTCGGGTACAAGAC
>JAEWLD010000249.1 GCA_023393485.1 Bacteroidota bacterium | reverse complement strand
TGCCTGTCTGACGCAATCACGCGCATTCCCATTCCCAAGGCAATTTTGGCCACAGCTTTACCGATTCTTCCGAAGCCAATGATTCCGAGGGTTTTGCCGCGCAATTCAATGCCATTCGCATATGATTTTTTAAGGCTTTCAAATTTCGTGTCGCCTTCAAGGGGCATGTTGCGGTTGGCGTCCTGAAGAAAGCGGACGCATGAAAACAAATGCGCGAAAACGAGTTCCGCGACAGATTCCGATGATGATGCGGGCGTATTGATTACATGAATGCCGCGGCCTTTCGCATAATCCACGTCGATATTGTCCATTCCAACGCCGCCGCGTCCGATAATTTTAAGCGATGGGCATGCGTCGATGATATCTTGTCGGACTTTAGTGGCGCTGCGCACGAGCAAGACGCCAATATGATTTTCATTGATGAAATTCGCCACCTGCTCCTGGGCGACTTTTGTTGTGATTACTTCAAATCCGGCGGTTTCGAGCGCTTTGATGCCGGTTTTTGAGAGGCCGTCGTTGGCGAGTATTTTCATTTGTCAATTAATAATTAATAATTTGGGCGTTCCGGCTTCATTGCATTACGCCGGCGGGCTATCGGCTGCACGCGGTGCCTGCCTCTATCCCTAACGCGGTTACCCAGTTACCTCGAGCATTTTCATCACATCGACCAGCACCTGAACGCTTTCAATCGGTAGCGCGTTGTACATCGAGGCGCGGTAACCGCCAACCGATCGGTGTCCGGTCAAGCCCGAAATTCCGGCGGCTTTCCACATCTGGTCAAACGATTCGGCGTGGGAAATGTCATTGAGTACAAAAGTCGCATTCATCGGCGAACGGTCTTCCGTACGGCAGGTTCCGGTAAACAATGGGTTGCGGTCGATTTCGTTGTAAAGCAATTCGGCTTTGGCGTTGTTGCGTTTTTCCATTTCACCGATGCCGCCGTTGTCGTTCAGCCACTGCAAAGTCAACAGTGAAGTGTAAATCGCGAAAACCGACGGCGTGTTGTACATGCTTTCCTTGTCAATGTGAACTTTGTAATCCATGATCGAGGGAATATTTCTGCCTGTTTTGCCCAGAATGTCTTCCTTTACAACAATCAAAGTCACACCCGCCGGGCCCATATTTTTTTGCGCGCCGGCATAAATCATATCGAACTTTGAAAAATCGAGCTGCCTTGAAAAGATGTCAGAGCTCATGTCACAAACCATCGGTACCGGCGAATCTGGAAACCGCTTCATTTGCGTGCCGAAAATCGTGTTGTTTGACGTGCAATGAAAGTAGTCGGCATCGGCAGGAATCGTATAGTCGGTCGGGATATGACTGTAATTGTCGGCCTTTGATGAGGCGAGAATTTCGGTCTGGCCGAAAGCTTTCGCTTCTTTGATCGCGCCGGCTGCCCAAGTTCCGGTATCGGTATAAGCGGCTTTGCCATTCACCCGCATCAAATTGTACGGAATGCGGAAAAATTCCATGCTTGCGCCACCCTGGAGAAACAGTGCCTGATAGCCCTGGCCGGTTAGTCCCATCAATTCAAGAACCAGTGCGCGCGCTTCTTCAATGACTGCAACGAAGTCTTTGCCCCGATGAGAAATTTCCAGTAGCGACAAGCCTGAATCATTGAAATTGAGTATGGCATCGGCGGCCTTGCGGAAGACTTCCTGTGGCAGAATACTTGGTCCTGCGCTGAAATTGTGCTTTTTACTCACGGTCTGATATTTTTTAGGAGTTCGTGGACCTTTGGTTCATCCGAAAAATTTTAGTCACAAATTTCGCGAATACCGATGAAAAATCGGTTGTTAATTGTTAAATAATTATATGATATTGTCAACAAAAATTCGTCTTGCAATCCTCGCTTGATGATTTTCGGCGTTTGCGTTGATAGATCGCTTTGGCGGTTGTCAAAGGTGTAGACTTTCCGGTGCGGCGTACCAATGCAGCTGAAACTCGAGCCCGCGATGTTCTTGCCGCTGATGCCTGCGGTTCAGCCAACGCCGTAAGCGTCGAATGTCGGGTAACGGTTTTTGCGCCAACGCGAAGCGTTTAAAAGGCCGGCGAAAAGAGCGGAAATCGCTTATAGGCTTGTCAGGAATTGAATGGTGTCAACATTATCCGCGTAATCCCAAAGCTCGGGCTTTTGCGATTTGCCGAACGGAATCGCGTTTTCAATGCCGGCCGAAACAACACATTGGATCATTTCGGCATCGTCTTTCAAACGCGCTTTCACCGTGTTGATATCGTCGTAAAATTCATAAAATACGCTCGAAATCGGCGAGGCGTAACTTTGGTCTTCCTTGATGGTCAAAAAACCATTATCCAGGATAGCAAATCCGCTCATCAAAAAAACAGCCTTGTTGTAGTCATAATTGTTGGCATATTTCTCATAATGTATGATGTCTGCGTATTTGAACATGGCTTCAAAAAAGTCTTTGAAATCATAGCCATCCGGAACAAGTAATTTTGAGACATTGCGGCAGCCAAGCCCGAAATAACGGAAAATGTCTTCGCCCAAAGCTTCGAGTTGCTTCTTGGTTTCACGGCCGGTCAAGACCGCCACGGAATTGCTGTTTTTGCGGATAATACCGGGCTTGTTACGGAAATAATACTCAAAATAGCGCGCAGTATTATTGCTGCCTGTCGCGATTACGGCGTCGAAATTCTCAAGCTTGCCATCGGTAAAAGTGATGAAATCCTCGAGTCCGGGTGCCACGGCGACAAGATATTTAGCGAGAAATGGCAGTAATTGCTGATCGTTTGACGAAAGTTTGACAAGTGCTTTGTTCCCCGTGATCAAAACAGAGACAAAATCGTGAAAGCCAACAAGCGGAATGTTTCCGGCCAGCACAAGCGCAATTGTCTTGGGTTGTTTTTCGGCTGCATCATAACGCGAAAGCCAGGTGTTGAGATTGTATTCGGTAAGCGCTTCTGCCCATGATTGCACCGCAAAATAGACCTGTTCGGGCGTATACCAACCGTTGTGCGATTGCGAAAGCCGAATCAGGTTTTCAAAGGCGTCAAAAAATAAATCATTGCGTAACACCGACGGGTTTTGGACCGGTCCGCCTGCCGAAAACTGGCTTAGGAATTTGCCCAATTCAACGAATGCCTGTTTTTTCTCTGTCAATGTCATCACAAACTTGTTTGAATATTTGATTTTTGCTGTAATTTTGCACACAAAAATACGACATAATGTCGAATGTTCGGAGCTAGCCGGTTTGCGTTAGGGATGGACGCGGCATCCTTTTGCCGAGGTCACGAGGCGAAAGATACAGCAGACAGCCCGGCGCGCAGCGCAACGCCCAACTCATAATTCAAAATTCACAAATCATAATCTCTACTCATGGCCATCATAATCACCGACGAATGTATCAACTGTGGCGCCTGCGAGCCTGAATGCCCCAATACCGCCATCTATGAAGGCGCAGATGATTGGCGTTACAAAGACGGCACGTCGTTGCGCGGAAGAATAGTCTTGCCGACCGGCGAGGCAGTAGACGCCGAAGCGCCGCAAACACCGATTTCAGACGATATCTATTACATCGTCCCAGGAAAATGTACCGAATGTAAAGGCTTTCATGACGAGCCGCAATGCGCTGCCGTATGTCCGGTAGATTGTTGCGTGCCTGATGAAAATCATGTTGAAAGCGAAGAAACGCTTTTGAATAGGCAGGCGTTTTTGCACAATGAATGATTTGGAACTGACAATTGATAATTGACGATTTACTCCGCACTCCGTACAGTTCGGCCGCGCCTCGAGTGACAATTGCGCCCGACGTGCCGAAGTCTGTGCGTAGAGAGAAACATTTTCGTTAAAAAAAATCCCGGACATATCCGGGATTTTTTAATATATATGGAGTGTCAAGAAGTTTAGTTCTTTGTATACGTTGTTGTGGTGAAAGTGTCGGTCTTGTCATCGTAGGTCTGGATGACGAGGTTTCCGTTGGCGTCAAATGATGCGTAGGAAGTCTGATCGTTGGCGCGATAGATATAGACATTGTTCCCTAACTGCCTGATCAAACCCGCGCGTTGGCCTTTAGCGTCGACCATTGTGTAGCCTGTATTGTCAGGTTTTATCTGATATTTGGCGCCGCCGATGGAATAATAAGCCGAGCGGTCAACGTCCACTGTACGCGTCCGCCCGTCGGGGCCGGTCACCGTAACGGTCGAAGTGACCTGAACCGGTGTGGCCTTCATATCCTTGTTGAGCTGGTTTGACTCGGCGTTTTGGAATTCGATGTTTTGTTTCTCGGTCGTATTTTGTTGTGTGACGACTTTCTTTTCGCCTTCTGAGTCTTTAATGGTCGTGACCTTTTTTGTACTGATATCGGTTACGTTGGTATTCTGTGCCTGTACATTCAACGCGAATGCTACTGTGGCGAGTCCGACGAATAATGCTTTCATGTTCTTCGTGTTTGGTTATAGGGCAAAGTTAGTTTGATGGTTGTGCGACGGGTTATAAAATCAAAGGTTTATCTTATAAAATTTTCAGTTGCCCAACAGATAGGATGTCGTATATTTGCACACCTTTTAAAAAGATGTCATGAAAGCAGGAATCGTCGGATTGCCAAACGTAGGCAAGTCAACCCTTTTCAATTGTTTGTCCAACGCCAAGGCGCAAAGCGCGAATTTTCCGTTTTGTACGATCGAGCCGAATATCGGTGTGGTCAATGTGCCGGATCCAAGATTGGAAAAACTCGAGGAACTCGTAAAACCCGAGCGCGTTCTTCCGGCAACCGTTGACATTGTCGACATCGCCGGCTTGGTCAAAGGCGCGAGCAAGGGCGAAGGTTTGGGCAACCAGTTTTTGGGCAACATCCGCGAATGCAACGCCATCATCCACGTCCTTCGCTGTTTTGACAATGATAATATCGTCCACGTAGAAGGCAATGTCAACCCGATCCGCGACAAGGAAACAATTGACATCGAGCTCCAGCTCAAAGATCTTGAAACCGTTGACAAAAGGCTTGAAAAAGTCAATCGGGCCGCAAAAACGGGCGACAAGGCGGCTTTGGTTGAACAAGATTTGCTCAATCGGATCCGCGAAGCGCTGCTGCAGGCCAAATCTGCCCGCATAGTCGAGCCCAAAAACGAGGAAGAGCAAAGCCTGATTGAAAGTTTCCAACTGATCACGACAAAGCCTGTTCTCTACGTTTGCAATGTTGACGAAGGATCGGCTGTTTCAGGCAACAGATACGTCGAACAGGTCAAAGAAATGGTCAAGGACGAAAACGCACAGGTCATTGTTTTGGCCGTGGCGACCGAAGCCGACATCACAGAGCTCGAAACCTATGAAGAGCGCCAGATGTTCCTTGAAGATTTGGGCTTACAGGAACCGGGTGTTTCAGTCCTGATCCGGGCCGCCTATAAATTGCTGGACCAACAAACCTATTTTACTGCCGGTGTCAAGGAAGTCCGCGCCTGGACTATCAATGTAGGCGATACCGCTCCGCAGGCAGCAGTCGTGATCCATACCGATTTTGAGAAAGGTTTTATCCGCGCCGAAGTCATCGCCTATGACGATTACATCAGGTACGGCACCGAAGCCAAGGTAAAAGAAGCCGGCAAGTTCAGAGTGGAAGGCAAGGAATACATCGTGAAAGACGGCGATGTGATGCATTTTAGGTTTAACGTCTAAGCCCGGCAAATCCACGAATATTAAATCCCGGAACTAAACGTGCGAGCTTGCGTTTAATTTGGATTTTCTTTTTAATATTGCAGCCTAAAACCTTTTGTTTTTTATGAAGATCATTGCGTTTGCCGGAAGCAATTCTTCCCATTCGATCAACAAAAAACTGGCTACTTACGCCGCGTCGCTGTTCAATAACCGCAACACCGAAATTCTCGACCTCAATGACTATGAATTGCCGTTGTTCAGCGTTGATAGGGAAGAAGCGCTCGGGCGGCCTCAGTTGGCTCGGGATTTCCTTGAAAAAATCGGTTCTGCCGATCTTGTGATTTTATCGCTGGCCGAGAATAACGGGAACTATTCGGCTGCGTTTAAAAATGCTTTTGATTGGGCATCGCGCATCCGCAACGACGTTTTTCAAGACAAGCCGATGCTGCTCATGGCGACTTCGCCCGGCAGGCGCGGCGGCCGCAGCGTACTGGATATCGCGCAGGCCAATCTGCCAAGATATGGCGGCAATATCAAAGCCGAGTTTTCCCTGCCGCAGTTCTATGAGAATTTCGACCTTGAAAAAGGCGTGATTTTGAGCGAGGAATTTGATATGGCACTTCGTCAAATTGTGCTTCAGCTTCAGCGTTCATTGTAAAACGCCGGTCATGTTTTCGGGTATGAGCTTTCGGGTTGCCGCAGCGTTTTTCCGATCTTAATTTTACCTGATTCGGTAATATTTTTTTTATTTCGGCGTTAACTTTTTCTGGCCGGGTCTTTGCCCGGCGCGCCGACCATGAAGAAGAGATTTGCCCAATTCCTGTTGCTGTTGCTGCTGGTTGTCCAGTCGGCATTTGCCCAATTTGAAAAAATAGACGCACAGGTTGGCAGCTATCCTGATTTTTCAGACGCCGATAAATTGGCCGGTCGCATCAATGCTGACTTTGATTCGGAAGCCGATAAAGCCCGGGCGATCTACACTTGGATCGCAACCCACATCGCTTATGACATGAAAGCTTTTTATGCGCAGCAAAACGGCGGAATTGCCTTCAGTTATACCACGCCCGAAGACCGGATTGAAAAAGAGCGCGCTTTCCGGCTGAACCTCGTCAAGAAAACAATGCATTCAGGAAAGGCGATTTGCGAAGGTTACGCCAGTCTTTTTACTTATTTGTGCGCGAAGACCGACCTCAAGGCCGTAATCATTCCGGGAACATCGAAAACCAGTTATACCGAAATCGGGAAAATCCCGACCGAAGGCGATCACACCTGGAACGCTGTGATGATTGACGGCCGATGGCAGCTCATCGACGTGACATGGGCGGCCGGAGTGGTCAAAGGCAGTGAAAATAAATTTACGCCATACTTCAACGACGCCTATTTTTGTACTGACCCAAACCGTTTCTTTTTGAACCATTACCCCGACGACAAACGCTGGCTTTTGACAGACAAATCACCGCGGGATTTTGCCGAACTTCCGTTCTATTACCCAACTTACCTCAAAAGCGATTATGACATCAATGCCGATAAAGGCGCAATTATTTTCCCGAAAAATGCCGGCGTTCGCTTCAACATCAAAAACCTCAATCCGGGCGACGAGTTATACTACATCACCAGCCGTGACAACGTCCTCGATCCGTTGCCGGTTGATGAAAACAACAACTTCGTGATTCCGCCAAGTGCGAAGTTGTCGGGTTATTTGACGATTTTCGTGAATACGAAGCCGTTGGTGAGTTATAAGATTATTAGAGGTTAGGCAGTGGCTAGTTGTTAGTGGCTGGCGGCTAGATGTTCGATCTCGCCGGGAAATTCTTCTTTATGAGAATCAAGCCGCGTTAGCGATAGAAGCGGAAAGCCCGCAGCCCCGCGAGGACTTGCAGCGTATAGCGCGGGCCGAAGGCAACGCCCAAAACCGAATGATCCTAATGAAAAGCAACGCGCGGCAAGACAGAATTTCTAGCAACTAGCAACTAGCAACTAGCAACTAGCAACTAACAACTAGCAACTAGCAACTAAAATTTGTCAATATCCGTTTGATAACTTTCCCCAAAACCCCTTTCAAATCCTGCGCTTATCGCCTAAATTAGCGCCATACGCGACTTTTATGGCAGAAACCCAATATACCGAAGACAACATACGCTCGCTCGACTGGAAAGAACACATCCGGATGCGTCCCGGCATGTACATCGGCAAGCTCGGCGACGGTTCATCGCCCGACGACGGCATCTACATTTTGCTCAAGGAAGTCATCGATAACTGTATAGACGAATTCGTCATGGGCGCGGGGAAAACAATTGAAGTCACGATTAAGGATAAAACCGTTTCGGTGCGCGATTACGGCCGCGGGATTCCGCTCGGCAAGGTTGTCGATGTCGTTTCCAAAATGAACACCGGCGGCAAATACGATTCGCTGGCGTTTAAGAAATCGGTCGGTTTGAACGGCGTCGGTACGAAAGCGGTCAATGCCTTATCGAATTATTTCCGCGTCGAATCGGTACGCGACGACAAGCAGAAAGCCGCTGAATTTTCTGCCGGAAACCTGACGCTGGAAGAAGACATCATCGACACGACCAAGCGCAAAGGCACGAAGGTCATTTTTACGCCTGACGATACGATTTTCAAAAATTTCAAGTTCCGCAACGAGTACATCATCAAGATGCTCAAGAATTATTGTTACCTGAACAACGGGCTGACGATTATCTACAACGGCGAAAAATATTATTCCGAGAACGGGCTCAAGGATTTGCTGATGGAAACCATCCACGTCGAAGACCAGGAATACCCGATCATCCATCTCAAGGGTGACGATATCGAAATCGCGATGACGCACTCCAAAACCCAGTACAGCGATGAATATTATTCCTTTGTCAACGGGCAGAATACCACGCAGGGCGGAACGCATCTGGCCGCATTTCGCGAGGCTGCCGTGAAAACGATACGCGAATTCTACAACAAGCCGTTTGAGGGTTCAGACATTCGCAAATCGATTGTCAGCGCGATTTCGATTAAAGTGATGGAACCAGTTTTCGAATCGCAAACCAAAACAAAATTAGGCTCGACCGAAATCGGCCCGGGAATGACGACCGTCCGGACGTTTGTCAACGATTTTATCAAGACCAACCTCGACAACTATCTGCATAAAAATCCGGAAGTCGCCGACGCATTGCTTCGGAAAATATTACAGGCCGAACGCGAACGCAAGGAACTTTCCGGGATTCGCAAACTTGCCCGTGACCGCGCCAAAAAAGCCAGCCTGCACAACAAGAAGCTCCGCGATTGCCGCGTCCATCTGACCGATACGAAAAACCCGAGATCGCTTGAAAGTACGCTGTTCATCACCGAAGGCGACTCGGCGTCGGGATCGATCACCAAATCGCGCGACGTCAACACGCAAGCCGTATTTTCGCTGCGTGGAAAGCCGTTGAACTCTTACGGCATGTCTAAGAAAATCGTTTACGAAAACGAAGAATTCAACCTTTTGCAGGCCGCGCTCGACATCGAGGACGAAATGGAAAACCTGCGCTACAACAACATCGTCATCGCAACAGACGCCGACGTTGACGGCATGCACATCCGCCTTTTACTGATTACGTTTTTCCTGCAGTTTTTCCCCGAACTCATCAAGGAAAACCATTTGTACATTTTGCAGACGCCGCTTTTTCGTGTCCGGAACAAAAAGGAAACGATTTATTGCTACTCGGACGAAGAGCGGGTCGCGGCAATAGAAAAATTGAAGCCTAAGCCAGAAATCACGCGATTCAAAGGCCTCGGCGAGATTTCGCCCGATGAGTTCGCGCATTTCATCGGCGAAGACATCCGGCTTGATCCCGTAATGCTCGATTCGGCCACGTCGATCGAGACGCTGCTCGAGTTTTACATGGGCAAGAACACACCGGACCGGCAGGATTTTATTATTAATAATTTGAAGGTGGAGATTGATGCGGTTGAGAATTGACAATTGATAATTGACAATTGACAATGAAGCGGTGTGTAGAATTTAAGTCTAATTTTTTGGGCAGACATTTACTTGCGTCAGTCGCTGGCGCTCGTGTCCCGCTTCCGCTATATCTTTTACGGCCTTCGCTGCGCTGCGGCCGCAAAAGGATGCCGCTGCCATCGGGGCTGCGCATTCGGGAAACATGGAACATTACTCCACGGAGAAATAAATAATTGTCAATTATCCATTGTCAATTGTCAATCAAATTATGAGCGAAGAAGAATCTTCCATTGACTGAACACTATTAGGAAATTAATGCTTTTCCTTTCATTCCGCATTTAAAAATGAGTTTGCCAATCTATATCAAGAAGAACGGTTTTTTTGAAAAATCGGGAAAATGCATCAGGATATGTCGGCCGTTGTCCTATTATCTACATCATACCCCGACATTTGAAAAAGGTTTGACAGTAGCTGATTTGATGAATGTTATGAAAAGTCATGAACAAGATGTAAATAGTACGTTTTTGGCCTACACACGCGGTTTTGAATTGGGACCTTTTTACGATGAAATGGTTGCTGGATTCGAACAGGATGATAT
>JAEWLD010000222.1 GCA_023393485.1 Bacteroidota bacterium | reverse complement strand
GACAAAGATACAGGATTAAAGGCAATTATCGGAATCCATAACACGGTTTTAGGACCTGCGTTGGGCGGTACAAGAATGTGGAAGTACAGCAATGAGTGGGAAGCGCTTAATGACGTGCTTCGCCTTTCGCGCGGCATGACTTATAAGTCAGCGATTTCAGGATTGAACCTCGGCGGCGGCAAGGCGGTCATCATCGGCAACGCCAAAGAAGACAAGACGCCTGAAATGATGATCAAGTTTGGTGAATTCATCAATTCATTGAGCGGCAAATACATCACTGCCGAAGACGTTGGAACAACTACTGCCGACATGGATTTGATCCGTACGGTAACGCCGCACGTAACCGGTATTTCGGAATCGATCGGCGGTTCGGGCAATCCATCGCCGGTAACTGCCTACGGCGTTTACATGGGAATGAAAGCCGCAGCGAAATATCAGTTTGGAAGCGATAGTCTTGCAGGTAAAAAAGTGCTTGTACAAGGCATCGGACACGTTGGCGAAACCTTGGTCGACTACCTGACAAAAGAAGGCGCAAGTGTTGAAATTACCGATATCAATCAAGCCCGCGTTGAAGAAGTTGCCGGCAGATACGGCGCAAAAATTTTCAGCGGTTCAGATTTGTACAGCGCTGACGTCGACATTTATGCTCCGTGTGCTCTCGGCGCTACGATCAATGACGACACTATTGGCAGGCTCAAAGCAAAAGTCATTGCCGGTGCGGCGAACAACCAGTTGGCCAATGAGCAGGTCCACGGCCAAATCCTCAAAGACAAAGGCATTTTGTATGCGCCTGACTTTTTGATCAACGCCGGCGGTATCATCAATGTCTATGGCGAAATCGTAAAGTACGGCAAAGAAGAAGCGATGCGTCGTACCGAGAACATTTTCAATACCGCGACGGACATCTTCAACCTGGCCGATGAAAAAGGACTGACGACTTACCAAGCCGCGCTCGCGATCGCCGAAAAGCGTATCGAAGACAGAAAAAAGGAAAACGCTAAATAAGCGTCCCGATATTTTATTAAATTTGCGGAGCGGAAGCCACAGCTTTCGCTCCTTTTTTTGACTGGACCCATTTAAACGGGTTTATTAAAAAGTTCTTACGGTGCTAAACAGAAGACATATCAGAATGAAAGTGATGCAATCGATTTATGCGATGCATCAGAACGGCTCAGACAATCTCGAGAAGGAAGAAAAATTCCTTTTCTTCAGCATGGACAGCGTGCTTGATTTGTACCTGATCATGTTATCGGCGCTGGTCGAAATCAGGGCCAGGGAAATTGACTTTCTGGACAAGTCGGCCAAAAAGCACCTGGCCACTGCGGAAGAACGCAAACCCAACCGCAAATTCGTCGACAATGCGATTTTGAAAATGCTGGCCGAGAATCATTCGCTGGCCACATCGCTCAAAGACCGCAAAATAGACAACTGGACGCGCAACGACGATTACATCCTGATCATGCTGGCCGAAATCAGGAAGAGCGCGCTTTATAAAGATTACATGGCATCGAAAACCGTCGATTTTGAGGCTGACCGCCAATTCGCGATCGACCTGTTCATGGAGTTGATTGCACCCAATGACAAGCTCTACGATTATCTCGAAGACCATAAATTGACATGGATCGACGACATTCCACTGGTCAATACGCAAATCGTCAAACAATTGCGCGCGATCAAAAATGAAAGCGACATGAGCTTTTCGGTTCCGAAACTTTACAAAGACGCCGAAGACCGCGAATTTGCATCGCTGCTTTTCCGCAAAACTGTTTTGAACGAAGACCAGTTCGGTAAAGAATACATAGACAAAACACCGAATTGGGACACCGAGCGCATTGCCGAGATTGATACGATCATTTTGAAAATGGCGATTTGCGAGTTTTTGAAATTTCCATCGATTCCGGTCAAAGTCACGATCAACGAATACCTCGAACTCGCCAAAGAATATTCAACGCCGAAGAGCAGCATTTTCATCAACGGCATTCTCGACAACATCGTCAAGGAATATCAGGCGGCGAACAAACTCAATAAATCGGGCCGCGGCCTTTTGTAATTATGAAAAAGTCGATAGTTTTCCTTTTTGCACTTTCTGTCGTGGTTTCGTGCAGGCAAAATGAAACCAGGCCAACTGGGGATGTTTCCGGTGAAATTGTCCCGGCCGACGGCAAATACCCGGCGATGACTTTCACGGAAACCGAATATGATTTTGGCGACATCGCATCGGGCGCTAAGGTCACGCACGAATTCCGGTTCAAAAATACCGGCGAGGCCAATCTTATAATCTCAAACGCTTACGGCTCGTGCGGCTGTACGGTTCCTGAATATCCGAAAGAATCAATCCCACCGGGCGAAAGCGGAGAAATTACCGTGACGTTCAATTCGGCGGGGAAACACGGCAGGCAGCACAAAACCGTGACCCTTGTCACCAATTCCGCAAAACACAAAGAACAACTACAAATTACAGCTAATATCAACGGCGAATAGCCAAAAATTTATCCTATGCAAAACAATATGATTTCCCTTGTGTTGATTTTCGTGGTCATGGTCGTTTTCATGATCTTGCCGCAACAACGCAGGATGAAAAAGGAAAAAGCGTTTGAAAATTCCATGAAAGTAGGCGTTAAGGTCATCACCAAAAGCGGCATCCACGGCCGTATTGCCGAAATTGGCGAGACGACCATCGTCCTGGAAACAATGGCGGGCAAAATCAAAATGGAGCGTTCGGCGATTTCAATGGAGATGAGTTCAAAGTTGAATGCTGAAGCGAAATAATTTGGTGGCTGGATTAGTAATTGCAGCCGTTTGGTGCAACATGAAATGGCAGCCTGTTGGTCGATTGGGAAAAAGGAGTTGTTCTTTAGGCAAATCCATCCAGCCACGGCCACCAAAAGCCAGCCACTAACTACTTCCGATACTTATCATTCAAACCGATGCCCTCAAAAACCATCGGTTTTATCTTTTCAAGACGTTGGACTTTGGTTTCCTCGCGTTTGGCGGTGTCGATGTATTCGAGGAATTCACGCTGTTTGCCGGGCGTGAATCTGGCAAACGCATTGGCGAACGCCTTGTCGTGGTCAAGGGCTTTTTGAAAAAATTCCGAAACGACGGTTTCTTTCTTTTCCGGTTTGATTGAAAGCCCGGCTTTTTCGTTTGCGATGGCTTCCTGCATATATTGCAAAATCAGTTTTTCGTTTTTTCGGATTTCGTCGACCGACGTAAACCGCCATTGCCGCAAACCCTTGGTCACGCCTTGGTTTGCATTGACAAGAACTTTCGCGTCGTCCTTTAAAAAAACACCATTCCAAAACCAAAGCGCGACATAATTTTTAAAACCGCCGATACCGACTACGTTTTTTTTATTGAGCGTATAGACCGGGCCGCCCCATTTGGTCATTTCCTCGAGTTCGGTTTTGGCGATCAGGTCGCGCAACAGGCTCATTTCTTCGGGCCAAAGCGCCGATTTGTCCCAGGGATTTTGCTTTTTTTCTTCCATAATGCTGTTTTTTAGTCAAAAGTCAAAAGTCAAAAGTCAAAAGTCGAAAGTCGAAAGTCGAAAGTCATAAAGTCATAAAGTCATAAAGTCATAAAGTTATAAAGTCGTAAGTTATAAATTCATAAAGTCTTAAAGGGCGAAGATTGAGTTCGATAGGGCCGCTTTTATGACCTTATGACTTTATGACTAAATACTCTTATTTTTTCTTCAACCCATAATCCGGCAACGCGGTCAATTCGGCAATCTTGACGATGACTTCCGTCGCTTTCTGCATGCTTTCAACCGGAACGTATTCATACTTGCCGTGAAAGTTGTGTCCGCCGGCAAAAATGTTCGGGCACGGCAGGCCTTTGTATGACAGCTGGCAGCCGTCGGTTCCGCCGCGAATGGGTTTGATGATCGGTTTCACGCCGAGTTGTTTCATGGCTTGTTCCGCGATTTCAACGATGTGGAAAACAGGTTTTACCTTTTCCTTCATGTTGTAATATTGGTCTTTGATGTCGATCTTGACGATATCGCCGCCGAATTGCCTGGCATATTTGCGATTGATTTTCTTTGCGATTTTGGAGACAAACTCTTTACGTTCCTTGAATTTCTTGGCGCTGTGATCGCGGATGATCATTTCAATCGCGGTTTCCTCGATGCTGCCCGAAAGCCCTGTGACGTGGAAAAAGCCTTCATAGCCTTTGGTTTCCTGCGGGATTTCGTCTGCCGGAAGCGCATTGATGAATTCGTTGGCAACCAGCATCGAGTTGATCATTTTGCCTTTGGCATAACCCGGATGGACGCTTTTGCCCCGACAAATGATTTTTGCCCCGGCCGCGTTGAAGTTTTCGTATTCGAGTTCTCCGATTTGGCTGCCGTCCATCGTGTAAGCCCAGTCCGCGCCGAATTTTTTCACGTCG
>JAEWLD010000214.1 GCA_023393485.1 Bacteroidota bacterium | reverse complement strand
GCCCTTTGGCGATGAAGAAGATTACATTTGGTCGCCTGACAGCCAAAATATTCTTTATGTATGCAAGAAAAAATCGGGAACTGAATACGCCGTCAGTACCAATACTGACATTTACGAATATAACATCGGCAGCGGCAAAACAACCAATCGTACCGAAGATAATCCCGGCTATGACACACATCCGGCTTTCTCACCGCAAGGTTATTTGACCTGGCTGCAAATGGCCACCGACGGTTATGAGGCCGACAAGAATGACATCATCGTCGCCTTTGAAGGCATAAAAATGAACCTGACCGGCGGTTGGGACGGCACCGTTGACAGTTATTTGTGGAGCAAAGACGGGAAAAAGGTTTATTTCATTGCCGCTGTTGACGGCACAAAGCAATTGTTTGAGGTGAATTTTCCGGGCTTGAACCGCATCGCAATTACGGTTCGACAGGTGACAAACGGCAACTTCGACGTTTCCGCTTTTGTTGGCATCACCGATACGAGCATCATCGTAGCGCGCAATGACATGAACCACGCTGCAGAATTATTCTCGTACGACCTGAAGAAAAATACCTGGAAGCAGCTCACCAAAACAAACAAGGCAATCTACGACAAGATAGCCATGAGCAAAACTGAAAAGCGTTATGTAACGACCGTCGACGGGAAAAAAATGCTGGTTTGGGTAGTGTATCCGCCAAACTTCGATGCGAAGAAAAAATATCCGACATTATTGTATTGCCAAGGCGGGCCACAGTCAGCGTTAACGCAATTCTACTCTTTTCGCTGGAACTTCCAATTGATGGCCGCCAACGGCTATATCGTTGTCGCGCCAAACCGCCGCGGCATGCCAGGCCATGGGGTAGAATGGAATGCCGAAATCAGCAAGGATTGGGGCGGAAAAGTGATGCAGGATTATCTGGCAGCTATTGACGATATGGCGAAGGAAAGCTACGTGGACAAATCGCGGTTAGGTTGCGTCGGAGCGAGCTTTGGCGGCTATTCGGCATTTTATCTGGCTGGTATTCACGATGGCCGATTCAAGACATTCATCTCGCATGACGGCGTGTTCAATATGCAAAGCATGTATGGGACAACCGAGGAAATATTTTTCAATAATTGGGATCACGGCGGCCCGTACTGGGATAAAAATAACGCCGACGCGCAAAAAGCCTACAATGAATTCAATCCTATCAATATGGTCGACAAATGGACTGCGCCAATTTTGATTATTCAGGGCGGCAAAGACTTCCGCGTCCCGATCGGTCAGGGACAGGAAGCGTTTCAGGCAGCACAGTTGCGCGGCATCAAAAGCCGTTTTCTTTATTTCCCCGAAGAAAACCATTGGGTATTAAAACCGCAAAATGGAATAGTCTGGCAAAGGGAATTCTTCAAATGGCTTCAAGAAACCCTATAGATTAAAGGAACATCGCAAGGTGTTCCTTTTTTGTTTCAAATCGAGCTGCTACCAACGATAAACGAAAAGCACAACGGCCACCGGATTTAACACGGCGTTGCAACTTGAAGCCGCATTTTTTCGTAACTTTAAAAGAAAACGCGAAATGACATTCAATGAAATAATCAATCAGGACAAACCCGTTTTGGTGGACTTTTTTGCGACCTGGTGCGGGCCATGCAAGATGATGGCGCCAATTCTGGACGAGTTGAAACAGAAGATCGGCGAGAAAGCCAGCATCATCAAGATAGACGTCGATAAAAACCCACAGGCGGCCAATAGTTATCAAGTACGTGGCGTCCCGACATTGATCTTATTCAAAAATGGCAAAACGCTCTGGCGGCAATCGGGCGTTGTACAAGCAGATGATTTGAAACGTTTGATCGAAAGTCACAATTGACCTTTGACCTCGCGAATCTTTGGAAATCAGTCGCAACCAAAATTCCAGTTTTGAAAATAGCTTTTTAAGAAATTATACGGGTTTCCCGGATTGAAGAAAGAATCCGTTTTGTAGGGATAAACACCTGCCCCTTCCCTGAAGGTAAAATACTATTTTCCAATGATATCCAATTACGGCAAACCCTACTTTTCAAATAAAAAACCCGCCATTTAAGCGGGCTTCTCTTTATTCTTTTGGTTCGTTCATCACGAACGTTTCCATGAACTTCGTCGTGTAATTTCCTTCGACATATGCCGGATCATCCATCAGTTGGCGGTGAAACGGAATCGTCGTCTTGACGCCTTCAATGTAAAATTCGTCGAGCGCGCGCTTCATCTTATTGATGGCTTCCTCGCGGGTTTGCGCCGTAGTGATGAGTTTTGCAATCATTGAATCGTAGTTTGGCGGAATCGTATAACCGGCGTAAACATGCGTATCAAGACGGACGCCGTGTCCGCCCGGAGCGTGCAGTACCGTAATTTTGCCTGGCGACGGACGAAAATCGTTGTACGGATCTTCGGCGTTGATACGGCATTCGATCGAGTGCAATTGCGGCAGATAATTCTTGCCCGAAATCGGCACGCCAGCAGCAACCAGTATTTGCTCGCGGATCAAGTCGTAATCGATGACCTGCTCGGTAATCGGGTGTTCGACCTGGATACGAGTATTCATTTCCATGAAATAAAAATTGCGGTGCTTGTCGACCAAAAATTCAACCGTTCCAGCGCCTTCGTATTTAATGAACTCGGCAGCTTTAACAGCGGCCTCGCCCATTTTTTCACGCAGTTCATCGGTCATGAATGGCGATGGCGTTTCCTCGGTCAGTTTCTGGTGACGACGCTGCACTGAACAGTCACGTTCAGACAAGTGACACGCTTTTCCATACGAATCGCCGACGACCTGGATTTCAATGTGGCGCGGCTCTTCGATTAGCTTTTCCATGTACATGCCGTCGTTTCCGAATGCAGCAGCAGCTTCCTGACGAGCGCTTTCCCAAGCCTTTTCAAGCTCTTCTTCCTTCCAGATTGCGCGCATGCCTTTGCCACCGCCGCCGGCAGTCGCTTTCATCATTACCGGATATCCGATTTCCTTGGCCACCTTTTTGGCTGTTTCAAAATCTGGCAAAATACCGTCCGAACCTGGAACACAAGGCACACCGGCAGCTTTCATTGTCGCTTTTGCCGTCGCCTTGTCGCCCATTTTGTCAATCATTTCAGGCGATGCACCAATGAACTTGATGCCATGTTCCTGACAGATTTTTGAAAACTTCGCGTTTTCAGACAAAAAGCCATAGCCTGGATGGATTGCATCGGCGTTTGTGATTTCGGCCGCGGCGATGATATTCGACATTTTAAGGTACGACAAGTTGCTTGGCGGCGGACCGATGCAAACGGCCTCGTCGGCAAACTTCACGTGAAGGCTTTCGGCGTCGGCCGTTGAGTAAACCGCTACTGTTTTAATGCCCATTTCGCGACAGGTACGGATGACACGGAGTGCGATCTCGCCGCGATTGGCTATGAGGATTTTTTTGAACATCTCTATTAATTTGGAAATTAGACAATTTGGAAATTTGGAAATTATAGAAGACGCAGATAAATCATTTCTGAATTATCTCATTTTCAAATTTTCAAATTTTCAAATTAAGAAGGATCAACTAAGAACAAAGGTTGATCGAACTCGACCGGCGACATGTCGTCGACGAGGATTTTCACGATTTTACCAGAATGCTCAGATTCAATTTCGTTGAAAAGTTTCATTGCCTCGATGACGCACAACACGTCGCCCTTTCCGATAGTGCTGCCCACTTCTACAAATGGCGCCTTGTCTGGCGATGGTTTACGGTAGAAAGTACCGATGATTGGCGACTTGATCGTCACATATTTTGAATTGTCGTCTGCGGCAGGTGCAGCGGCAGCAGGTGCGGCAGCGGCAGGTGCGGCAGCCGGAGCAGCCTGAACTTGCGGCATCGCCATCGGCGCTTGCTGTACATAGGTAAATTCGGGTGCAGAAGCGTCCGACGTAGTTTTGATGGTGATTTTGAAATCGTCCATTTCCAACTTTACTTCCGTAGCGCCCGATTTTGCCACAAACTTGATTAGGTTCTGAATTTCTCTAATATCCATGATATTGAATTTTGGTTTGTTTCGTTTCTATTTTTTATCGTAAGCCCATTTCAGGTAGATCGCTCCCCAAGTGAATCCGCCGCCAAATGCAGCGAAAATCAGGTTGTCGCCCTTTTTGAGTTTATCTTCAAAGTCACTCATCAATAGCGGCAATGTCGCCGAAGTGGTGTTTCCGTAACGCTGGATGTTGACCAATACTTTATCTTCGTCCAATCCCATACGGTCAGCAGTGGCGTCAATGATGCGGCGGTTGGCCTGATGCGCGAGCAGCCAGTCAACCGAATCTTTCGTAAGGTTGTTGCGTTCCATGATTTTCTCGGAAACGTCGGCCATTCCGGTCACCGCATATTTGAAGACGGTCTTTCCGTCTTGAAAAACGTAGTGTTGTTTGTTTTCGACCGTTTCTTTCGATGGTGGCAAAAGCGATCCGCCTGCATCTATTTTCAAATATTCGCGCCCGATTCCGTCCGAACGCAAGAACTCGTCCTGCAATCCGAGCCCTTCCGAATTTGGCTCAAAAAGAACAGCGCCTCCGCCATCTCCGAAGATGATGCACGTGGCGCGGTCTGTATAATCGATTATCGACGACATTTTGTCTGCCCCGATCAACAGCACTTTTTTATATAGGCCCGATTGG
>JAEWLD010000210.1 GCA_023393485.1 Bacteroidota bacterium | reverse complement strand
TTGGCGTCGATGATTCACCGAGGTTTGCATATTTGGCCGGCTTAGTCAAAAAATCATTATCTTCACAAAGCCGCTCGGTCTTCAATCACTTAAAATCATGGGAAAGTACATTTACTTTTTGTTGCTGTCGTTGATTTTCACGGCGTGTGAGCCTGCGAAAAAAGACCGCTGTACCGATTTCAGAACCGGCACGTTCAAATTCCTTAAACCTGGTTATGGGCGCTTCAAGATTGTTCGGACCGAAACCTCGCAAACAGAAACCGACAGCCTCACCGGGCTTTCAATCACCGGCAACGTCAAATGGATATCTGATTGCAATTACACCGTAACTTTTACCAAAGTCAACGATCCGAAGTACGAATCAATCATCGGCACCAAAAGCGATGTTCAGATAATCGCAATTTTCGACGATAAGCTGACGTGCAAATCGCAAGGTCTTGGCGGGACGATGGAAGTCGAAATGATAAAAATCAACGATTGATTATGCCGCTTCCGACAATTTCCGAACAGCGTCGTCGGCATGCGTATCGTAAAATTTAGCGATTTCAGAAACGCTGTCCCGGTGTTTTGACGACGGGTTTACCGCACACGCTTTTATACGTGTCGCGAAATGTGATTTGACCGCATCGGCGATTCGGCCAACGCCATAAGCCGGCTTTCTGAGGTGTTTCAATATATTTTGCGAAATGCTGATCCGCTGCATAACGCTGTCGGAATGCAACATTGCGTTGACTAGTTTTGTGATTGTGCAACCCATGTTTTCTTTTTTCACGAAACTACTTTTTATGGATTGCAGGGCGTTACATCATCTTCGCCGATTTTTATAGAATTAGCGATGCAGGCCGTTTTGGCCAGTCGAATATTTTTTATATATTTACCTAATTACCAATTTGTTGCCCCATATCGGACGCTTATTAACATTAAAAGTCAATCCCGAATGGAAAAAATTTCTCCCGCAATCTATTCCCAAATCAACAATGAAGTTTATAAATCCGAAGGCGATATCTGGTGGAAACCCGACACTGTCCTTCACCTTTTAAAAACGTCCGTCAACCCTTGGCGCGTAGGTTTCGCCAAACGGATTCTCAGCGAACTCAAAATCGACCCGAACGGAAAAACCGCGCTTGAAGTCGGCAGCGGTGGCGGAATCCTCACCGAGGAAATACACAAAATGGGATTCAAAACCTCGGGAATCGATCCAGCTGAAGAATCTGTCAATACCGCGCGGCAACATGCCCGGGCACAAGGCTTCGACATTCATTATGAATTGGGTTCCGGCGAATCGATACCGTACTCCGACGCCTCGGTTGACGTGATTTTTTGCTGCGATGTCCTGGAACATGTGCAGGATTTGCCAAAGGTCATTGCAGAAATTTCTCGCGTTCTCAAACCTGACGGCGTTTTCATTTACGACACGCTCAACCGGACGTTCATCAGCAAACTCGTCGCGATCAAAATCTGGCAACAATGGAACCGGTGGTCATTCATGCCCGAAAACCTTCACGTCTGGAAGATGTTCATCAAGCCGGCCGAAATCAGGGCGCTTTTATTAAAGCACGGTTTCGAGTGGAAAGAACACGTGGGTTCAAAGCCCAACGTCTCGATTCCGACCATGCTGAGCTATCTGCGCAAACGAAAAACCGGTAAATGGACGTATGCCGACCTGGGCGCCAATTTCCGTCTGATCGAGGACAAAGACATGAATATCCTGTACGGCGGCTACGCAATCAAGCGGTAATCGGCGGGCGTTCACGCAAGATTTTACGGATCTTCCACGGCAAGCGGAACGAACTGGTCCGCAATTTCACGTGCCGAAAATCCCAAAAACCGGCCGATGCCGATTACATCAAGGCATTTTGCCGAAGCCGCACATGGCTGGCAAACAGCCATAATTTGTTCGATGGTAAACCTTGCTCGCCAAAAAGTCAGGGAAACCTGCGTTCTGCTGTCACTAAAAAATAGTAACTTCACGGTCCAAATATAAAATCATGAACAACGCAAAAACGCTTTCAGACGACCAGGCAGCACAATTGATTGAAACACTGAAAAACCGCTTCGACAAAAACATGCCTCGCCACCAAGGAATTGACTGGAAAGACGTCGAATCAAAACTCAAAAACGCCAACAGACTTTGGTCGGTATATCAGATGGAAACCACTGGCGGCGAACCCGATGTGGTTTCACTTGACAAAAAATCGGGCAGTTTCGTGTTTTGCGACTGTTCGCCCGAAAGCCCGTCAGGCCGCAGGAGTATTTGCTTTGATCAGCAGGCGCTCGATTCGCGCAAGGCCAACAAGCCCAAAGACAGCGCGGTCGCGATGGCCTCGGCAATGGGAATCGAAATATTGACCGAAGACCAATATCGCGAACTGCAGCAACTCGGTGCGTTCGATCTCAAGACTTCAAGCTGGATCCAAACGCCGCCGGCAATCAGGAAACTTGGCGGCGCGCTGTTTTGCGACAGGCGTTATGACACGGTATTTACCTATCACAACGGCGCAGATTCGTATTATGCCGCACGCGGATTCCGCGGTTTGGTGCGCTTTTGACTATTTGTTTTTTTCGAAGACTGCCATCATCTCATTGGCCTTGTCGATTTTTCCGACAGATTTAAGCGACGTCGCGTAACGGAAATAATATTCGGGCTCCAGCGTAGTCGTAAGTGCGAATAATTCGTCATACCATTTGGCCGCTGCGGGCAGGTTGCCATCATAAAAACGGTTGTTCGCCACTTTTTTGAGCATGTCGACAGATTTATAACCTTTTTCAAGAATCCGTTCGTAGGTGTCGACGATGTTGACCACGACGGTTTTTGGCGCGGCCACTTCTGCAGCCATCGGAATGACGGCCGGCACAACCACATTGGATACCGATAGCGGTTCGGTGCCCTTAACCATTACCATCGCCCCGGCAGGCGCGACCGAAGCGGCTTTCAGCGCGGGTTTGAACGGCATTGCAGGCGGCGGGGCTGCTGTGGGCTTGGCATTACTTGCAACATCGGTTTTCGGTACGCGGACCGGAGCCGGCCTGGCTTTGGGTTTGGCATTTCCGTATCTCGGTGTGATGATCCGGACGTTGTTCGGCCCGAGATCGCTTGAACTGACCTGATTCAAATTGCTGACATCGTAAGTCGTCACGCGCGAACCCGAAGCGGTCAGCACGCGTTCTTCTACGTGGTATGATACCACGACGCGATCGTCAGCCTGAGTATTGTCTGCCAATAATTGCCCAAGTGGTGCAGAGTCCGAAGTCTGGGCTGACGCGCCTAACGATAAGGCGACTGAGGTGAGAAGGATTGGTGCAAAATTTTTCATAGTAGGGTAAAAAATAGATTGACACTGACTCGCGGGCTAAATTACTAGCAATCAATGTTATCCGGCTATTTTCCCCATGAAAGGCAATAAAAACCGTTGAAATGCAACAAATCGGACATTTTACAATATAAAAAGTCTATTTAGGCTATTCGGCGTCGGCAAAAACCGCGTCGGGGAATATTTCGTCTTCGGAAAAATCGAGGGTTTCCGATACTGCGACATACCTGATTATTTCGTCGATGCCTTTTTGCAATAATCCTTCGGTTGAGTATTTTCGGCTTGTCGCCAGGACCAATCCGTCTTTGGATAATCTGAATACGAATTTATTGCCGGCGGCCCTGACTTTTGTAAAAGTGAAAATTTCGAGGTTTTGGCGGATTGCGTCAATCATCATTTCGCAATCGGATTTCTGTTTGCAGGCGATGCTCGTAAAAATAGTCTTGCCTTTGCGTGAGGCAAAAATGAATTTATAATCGCCGTTAAAACGTTTGCTGATGACAAATGCGCCCATGTTTTTCTGTATCGGTTGCGGGCAAAACTAGCTAAATCGAATGGCCGTTGCCCGAACTAAAACAAAAGTTGTAAAAAAGATTTTCAACAAAATTGTTATCTTCACGATGAAGAATCTGTATGAAGTCAGGCGCAAGAGTCGCTGCCAAGACCGAAACTCTTTAACGAACATGAAAAATAAAATCAAATCATTTCTTGTTTTAACGCTGTTGACCGGCTGCATTGCCGCAGCGCAAAGAACAAGAGTGCCAAAAACAACGCCTCGGCCTGCAACGCCGATTTTAACCATTGCGGCCAAAGGCGACGCCATCACGGTGACCGACAAAGGCAAAAACTATTCGTTTGACTTCTTGCTGCCGAAAACCATTGCTGTCACTAGCAGGTTTGTCAAAGCACAAAAGGAGCTTTTTTACATTCGATATGATTATACGGCGTCGGCGCGCAGCCAATCCTATTACTTGGTTTGCTACCGCTATTACAATGGGAAAATCTATTTGCGCAAGTTCGCCAATTTAAAAAACCGCCATGCCAAATGGTCCGGAACGGCGCATTTCTACCAGGACAAACACGTTTCCAATTGGCGTAATATACAGGAATTGATGGCCACGCAAGGTGTTGAAGATCCGAACGATCCAAAAAACATCGGGATTTATCAGGAACGAAAATTCAAAGGCAAAATGGCGCTGATCCACGGCATCCAGGGCGATTTACTGCTGACCCGCGACGAACGCTTCATTGCGCTGTTGAACGCCGCGGCATTAAAAACAGGCATTTGAAATGTATTTTTCATCAACTACCGACGGCCCGGAAAGCCCGATATAGATTACCTGGCGCTTCAAATATGGCACGAAACAAAACGACTGAAAATGACAAAGTGTAAGTGGTTTTCTCGCTACCATGCCGCGAAGGTGACGCGACGATAGCGGCATTTTCGCCGCGCCCGGAAAACATAAAACCGGTAAAGTCTGCGTTTATCAATAAGCTTGGTGACGTTGACATCGACGTTTCTCCGAAAAATAATCAACGCTTCTGTCAAACACATGAAACGAAAGTACCCAAATAATCAGGCGATGCGAAACCGTAAATTGTTTTTCAATTCAAAATCCGGCTGGTGTGTGGCGGTTACCGCCTTGCTGTTTTCATGTGACGAAAAACCCGTCCAGACTGATTTTACCGAGCGCATTCTAGACGTGATCATCGAAACCCAAAACGCGCAAACCGTCCAATTTCCCGACCTGTACGCCAAAACCTTCGAAATCCCGGACACCAAAGACGACAAATTGATCCTGACTGCAAAACTGCAAGCGCGCGGATTTAAAATTACAGCAACAGACAGCGCTGTTCAAGGCTTGACCGGCGTGAGGTCCGTACGGCAAACCCTGTCAAAAGACGGCTGCGACTGCGAAATAACAAAAACCTATGACCGAACGGCGTTCGTGCAACAATACGCCGTTTCCGAAAAAATAAGATGCGAGTGATTTTTTTGCGACAAAATTTTATCTTCGGACATGGATAAATCTAAGCAAGCCGTAGCGGTTTTCAACAGGCGGGCGTCAGAGTACGCGGCGCGTTACATGGACATCAGCCTTTACCACGACACGCTCGACGCGTTTTGCGACAGCCTGAAAACCGGGGCAAGTCTACTCGAACTCGCATGCGGTCCGGGCAACATTACGCGCTATTTACTCGACAAACGGCCGGACCTGAATATTTCGGCAACTGATCTCGCGCCGAATATGGTTGCGATTGCCTCCGACACAAACCCCGAAGCGGATGTCTTTCTGCTTGACATGCGTTTTATCGGTGCGGACATCGGCGCGTTCGATGCCGTCGTCTGTGGCTTTGGATTGCCCTATTTGTCCAGGGAAGAAGCCATTGCGATGATTGCGCGACTGCAGACATTCTTAAACCCTGGCGGCATGATTTATTTAAGTACGATGGAAGGCCGCTACGAAACGTCGGCACTGCAAAAGTCCAGCGACGGCGCAGATGAAATCTTCATCCATTTTCACGAAGCAGGATATTTGGCCGGCACGCTTGAATCGGCCGGATTTGAAATCAATCTGCTGAAACGACAGGATTTTCCCGACCAAAACAACATTGATTTAATCATCATTGCGCGATGGAGCCACAAATCGTAACGCTTCCCGAGCGCAAACTCGTAGGCAAACGGCTTGTGATGACTTTTGCCGAGAACCGGACGCCCGATCTTTGGCGAAGTTTTATGCCGCATAGGCACGAGATTCAAACCAGCGGCAAAGAATTGATTTCGGCTGCGGTCTATCGGGCCGGCTTTTTTGACGCAATCGATCCGAATATGAAATTCGAGAAATGGGCGGCGGCAGAAGTATCTTCATTTGACTCGGTTCCCGATGACATGAAAACTTTGGTGATTCCACCCGGAAAGTATGCGGTTTTCCATTACGCAGGTTCCGCCGCCAATGCGCGCGAGGTGTTCGATTATATCTTTAACTGGTGGCTGCCGCAGTCGGGTTATAAGATTGATGGCCGCCCACATTTCGAGATTCTTGGGGCGAAATACCGGCACAACGATCCTGATTCCGAGGAAGACATCCACATCCCAATCACCCATAAGTAATATTGGTTATCTTTACCGCAGAATATAACACCAAGAATTCGTGCAAAACTTAGATAACCAGCCTAAGCAAAGGCATGGCTGCGTCACCGCCTGGCTTGTCCTGATGATTGTGGTCAACGCCGCCGCGATGTTTTACAGCCTGATTTCGACCAGCGACAATATGAGCGCGTACGCCTTTGTGATCCCGCGTTGGATTTATTTGACACTCGCGCTGATTTCACTGTGCAACGTAATCTGTGCGGTGATGCTGTTGAAATGGAAAAAAATCGCTTTTTGGGGTTTTGTCGTAAGCAGCATTTTGACCATGAGCGTAAATCTTTACGCCGGGCTCGGAATTGCGCAATCCATCGTCGGGCTTCTCGGGGTTTGTGTACTGTTTGCGATTCTGCAGATCAAGGAAGGCGGCAAATCGGCTTGGGAAAATCTTGACTAGTTTTTGACCCGCTTGCAACAGTCGGAAAATTTATTACATTTGGGCAGTTTCATACGGCAACCTCATGAAGGAGCGGCAAATTTTCGTTCTCGACATACTCTTTGTAGCGATCCTGATCATATTGCTCGGATTTTCCTACTTGTCATACCAGCGGATCGAAAATCTTAAATCCAGTGCAGACCGCGTCAATCACAGTTCGCTTGTAAAACTTGGCATCAACCGTTCGCTCGGCCATGTCGTCGATGCCGAATCTGGCGTGCGAGGCTATCTGCTTACACATGACAGCATTTTTTACCAACAGTATCGCCAGGCATTGCCTCGGATCAGGGAAGAAATACGCGGTGTTCGCACCCTGACTACCGATAATCCTGAACAACAGCTGCAACTCCAAAAACTTATCGGTATCGTTAATTTGCGCTTGCGGATTCTTGATTCGGCCATCCAATTCGATCATCATCGACCCAATGATATTCCGGGCCGCGACGAAATCATCATGCGCGGCAAAACAATCCGCGACAGTTCCAGGATGCTCGCCGGAAGCATTATCGCCCATGAGGACAAATTACTGAATGCTAGACTTTTACGTAAACAACATGCCGGCTCGCTGACGCCGATTGTCGTGTTGGTCTTTTCGGTACTGGCCATTTTCCTGGTCATATTTGCCTATCTGAAAATGCGCGCCGAAACCAGCATGCGGATCCAGTCGCAGGTACGCGAAAAAACCAGCCGCCAACTTCAGCAGGAAAGCGCCCAAATGAATCAGCTGCTTGAGCAAAAGGTCAATGAACGTACCGAGGAATTGCTCAGAAAGAACATTTCGCTCGAAAACATGAACGAAGAATTGATGTCATTCAACTACGTCGCCTCGCACGACCTGCAGGAACCGCTGAGAAAAATCCAGGCTTTTACCGGCCGTATCCTTGACAGTGACGAGCCGTTTTCCGAAAAGACACTTGATTATTTTGGCCGTGTAATCAATGCTGCGGCACGTATGCAGAAATTGCTCGATGCATTGATCAGTTACTCGCGCGCGAACAATATTGAGGAAGATTTTGTTGAAACCGACCTCAATGAGTTGATTAGTGAAGTAAAATCTGACATTCACGAGACTATTGCCGATAAAAATGCGGTTATCGACAACAAAGGGCTGCCGAGGTTAAAAATCATTCCAACCCAGATGCATCAGCTGTTTCTGAACCTGATTTCCAACTCGATCAAGTATGCCAAACCCGATCAACCGCCAATGATCACGATCACTTCCCAACTAATTAATGTTGAGGACGTTAAAAAACCTGTATATTTACACCATAAAAGCTATTGGAAAATTGCTTTTGAAGATAACGGGATCGGTTTTGAAAGCCAATATGAAGACAAAATCTTTGAGTTGTTCCAAAGACTTCACGGCAAAAACGAGTTTGAAGGCACTGGCATAGGACTCGCCATTTGCAGAAAAATCGCGCAAAACCATAACGGTTATATTTTCGCCGAGGGACGGCCTGAAAAAGGTGCCACATTTTTGATTTATCTCCCTGCATAAATTGAAACAATGATTGCAAACATTCTACTTGTCGACGACGACGCCGATGATCAGCTTTTCTTCCTCGATGCGGTAAGCGCAATCGACAAATCACTGCGGTGCGAGGTCGCCAACAACGGTCTTGAAGCGATGACCCATTTAAGTAGCGCCTCACTTCCCGGCATTATTTTCCTCGATCTTAACATGCCCATGATGAATGGTTTTGAATGTCTTCAGCAAATCAAGACTTCCGAGACACTCAGCCAAATTCCCGTCATTATTTTTACGACGACCAACAATCCGCGCGAAGCCGAACGCACCCGTTCGCTTGGTGCGACACAGTTCCTTACGAAAACCACGGATTTTAGGAAACTGAAAATGCAATTGGGCGAAATACTGCAAACGATTTAATTGACAATTAAGTTCGGGGTAAAATTTGACTTGCTCTCAAGTTTCGCGGATTGGTTGTACCTTTCCGAAGATTAGGTAACTAGGTTGGCGTTACAGTCCCAGTTTCGAATTCTGAAAGAACATTTGGCTCAAAACCGATCGCTAATTATCAATTGTCAATTATCGCTCAAGGCGCAGCCGAACTGTTCGCAGCGCATCGAAGTAAATTGCGAATTACCTCGTATATTTGTGTCTCAAAATAAAAACCCATGCAAAACATCATCGACCGCTTCGTAAGCTACGTCACCATCGATACCGAATCCGATCCGAATTCACAAACCACACCGAGCACCGCCAAACAATTCGACCTTGCCAATTTACTGGTCGAAGAACTCAAAAATATCGGCATGACCGAAGTCACGATTGACAAAAACGGCTATGTCATGGCGACTTTGCCTTCAAATGTCAAGGAAAAAGTGCCTGTAATCGGGTTTGTATCGCATTATGACACAACGCCCGATTTTACCGGGAAAAACGTCAAGCCGCACATCGTAAAGAATTATGACGGCGGCGATATCGTGCTCAACAAAAAACAGAACGTCGTCCTTTCGCCGAAATATTTCAAGGACATGCTGCTCTATAAAGGCCAGACTTTAATTACAACCGACGGCACGACATTGCTCGGCGCCGACGACAAAGCCGGACTCACCGAAATCGTTACCGCGATGGAATACCTGATCCAACATCCAGAAATCAAACACGGGAAGATTCGCGTCGGGTTTACGCCGGACGAGGAAATCGGACGCGGC
>JAEWLD010000174.1 GCA_023393485.1 Bacteroidota bacterium | reverse complement strand
TCAATCTCAGGTTCGTCAATTTCAAGGTCACTGTCTTAGGCGAAGTAGGCCGTCCGGGCCGCGTGAATGTGCAAAGCGACCGGATTACGTTGATCGAGGCTATTGCGCAATCAGGCGATCTTACACTTTACGGAATGCGCGAAAATATCCTCATCGTCCGCGATAATAATGGCGACAAAACCTTTAACCGCGTAGATATCACAAAAGCCGACTTTGTCAATTCGCCGTTTTATTACCTCAAACAAAACGACGTAGTGTACGTTGAACCGCGCAGGCAGAAAGTTGACGCGACCGCCATTGGCAGCAACGTGACCACAGTCCTTTCAATTTTCAGCTTCCTACTTACGACGACGTTAATTCTGACCAGATTATGATGAAGCCTTTGAGCAATCTTCCGCAGCAATCCGAGCCGACGCTGAATCTCGAAGAGCAGTTGTTTAAATATCTTAAACACTGGAAATGGATTGTGTTGTCAGTGATTATCGCACTGGTTGGCGCTTATTTTATCATAAGGTATTCGGTGCCGCGATATGGTGTTTCTGCCACTATCCTGATCAAGGACGACAGAAAAGGCGGTTCTGAGCTTGATGTTTTCAGCGACCTTGGCATCATCACCGGCGGCAAGAATACGATAGACAATGAAATTGCAATCCTCAGTTCGCGGACGCTCTCGCAAAATGTCGTCAGGGATTTGGAGTTCAACGTATCTTACTTTGTTGAAGGCCGCATCATCAGCCCGGAAGCTTACAAGAATTCGCCAATCAAAGTTTTATTTACAGACAAAAAAGAAGCCTTTTACCATAAGGATGCGACGTTTATCGTCACTCCGATTTCGGAAAAAGAATTCGAGCTTTCCGGCACCTTGAAAGACAATCGTCGGAAATATTCGTTCGGTCAAAAAATAGATACGGCGTTTGGGACTTTCATCATCGTAAACAATTTC
This sequence comes from Bacteroidota bacterium, assembly GCA_023393485.1. Lineage (GTDB taxonomy): Bacteria > Bacteroidota > Bacteroidia > Flavobacteriales > Flavobacteriaceae > Flavobacterium. The sequence continues at coordinate 1,969 of JAEWLD010000174.1, read as the reverse complement.
AGCAAGACGATATCGGGCAACCCGATCACAGTCCAGATCACTTCGGTTGCACGAAAGGCTGCGTCATACAATGCCAGGTTATTGGCTGAGACGACTGGAAAGAAAACCAGTATCATCAAGCTGTCGATAACCGATCCGATTCCAGAGAAAGGCATCGATTTTTTAAACGGGCTCGTTGGCCAATACAATAAGGACGCCGCCGAAGACAAGAATGAAATTGCGCAAAACACCTCTGAATTCATCCACAAGCGACTCGGAATCATCTCCAAAGAGCTTGACAGCGTTGAACGCGATGCCGAAAGTTTCAAAAAAGCGAACCGCCTGACCGACCTGTCGTCGAATGCAAGTTTGAGCCTCAGCTCATCGGCGGAATATGACAGGCAGGTTGCCGAAAACGAAACCGAATTAAAGGTGACCGGTTATATGCTCGACCTTGTCAAGAAAATCACGAATGATGACCTGATTCCCGCCAATGTGCTTTCAGAAACCGGCAACAGTTCGGCCAGCGGACTCATCAGTGAATACAACAAACTCATTCTCGAACGCAAGCGGATTCTTACCACGGCGACCGAAAGCAACCCGATGGTGAAATCGATGACGGCGCAAATTGAAGGCCTTCGCGAAAGCATCAAGGAAAGTCTCAACAATACGCAAACCTCGCTCAAGATTACCCAGCGCGATCTCATGCGCCAGGAAGCCATTTTCAGCGGCCAGGTCGGCCAAGTGCCAACCAATGAGCGCAAGTTTAAAATTATTGCGCGCCAGCAGCAGATCAAGGAATCGCTTTATTTGTACCTTTTGCAGAAGCGAGAAGAAACAGCGATTTCGCTCGCCGTGACATCGCCAAAGGCAAAAGTGATCGACGCCGCGTACCCGACCGGAATGGTTTCACCTAACGCACAATTGATTTATCTTTTGGCGCTATTGATCGGGCTTCTGCTTCCCGTTGGAATCATTTTCCTGCTCGATTTGCTCGACAACAAAATACATTCGCGCCACGATATCGAGAAATCGACTTCAATTCCGTATTTGGGAGATATTCCGTTGTCTGATTACACCGATGGCGGCGAATATGACAGCCGCAGCCCTACGGCCGAATCATTCAGGATCATTTTGACGAATCTTGAATTCATGCTTGCCCAGACAAAACCAGGCGTGGCGAAAACCATTTTCATTACCTCGACAATGCCGAAGGAAGGCAAGACGTTTATTTCGGTCAACGTCGCTAAAACCCTCGCGCTGTATGGTAAAAAGGTGTTATTGATCGGTATGGATTTGAGGCATCCGAAATTCGCCGAATATCTCGATATCAAGTCAAACGTCGGGGTCAGCAACTATTTGTCAAGCGATAAGTACGCGCTGAAGGACATTGTCTTCAAGCACGAGAACTTCGATGATTTATGGGTTATGCCATCGGGCGCGATTCCGCCAAATCCTGCGGAGTTGCTCAATAGCGGTAAAGTGGCCGAAATTTTTGAACAGTTCAAATCCGAATTCGACTATATCATTGTAGATACCGCACCGGTCAGCCTTGTGACCGATACATTGCTCCTCAAGCAATACGCCGATGTATTCGTGTACGCTGTCAGGGCGAACTACCTCAAGAAAGCTGCTTTGGCCGTTCCCGAGTCACTGCATCGTGACAACAAGTTGCCTAACATGTCAATCCTGCTTAACGGGCTTGACTACAACAAAAGTTACGGTTATGGTTACGGATATGGCTATGGCTACGGTTATGGTTATGGCAAGCCTGAGGAAAAAACACCGTGGTACAAGAAATTCCTTAAGAAATAATCAAAAGCGAAATTGGCCGTTGTTGGCCAAAGCCGTGGCGAGCGGCGCCGTATCTTTCAACAAAACCCGTTTTGAAAGCGCGGCGATATGCTTGTTGTGATGCGCGTCTGATCCCGTAAAATCAATCATGCCGCTTTTGAGCAATTTTTCGGCGGTTTTAAAAACACTTTCGCCA
>JAEWLD010000171.1 GCA_023393485.1 Bacteroidota bacterium | reverse complement strand
GTTCGGTGACGTGAAGTTCCATTTGATTGGCACCGGAAATCTCGATGCCGTCCTTATACCATTGCACCAGTGTGTACGGCATATAAGTCTGGATCGTAAAGCCGGTTCCGGCGCAAAGCATGACATTGCCATTTTCGGGATTGATCGACACGTTGTCGGTATTTTCAAAACCGACCGTCAGCCCTACCCAGGCATAGCTGTCTATCTGGATCACATTTGATTCAAAAGTTTCGCCGTCGAGCGTCACGACGACCTTGAGCTGCGCCTGATCATACGTCAGCCAGTCATAGGTAAACGACGGGCCGTCGGCACCCGGAATCGCCACAAACGGGTCGGAAGTAAACCAATAGCGCCAGTACCATTGATAAGTATCGTACACCTGATTGTTGGTAATTGAAGCCGTACCCGACGTATCCGGGCAAAGCATCGTGTCGCCTTCGATTGTGGGTTGTGCGGACAAAACGGAAAAAAATCCCGTAAGCAGGAAAAGTAGTGTTGTTCTCATCGTGTTGCGTTTAGTAGTTCAGATAAAGTTACGATAAAATGCAAAAACTCACTCCGGATTTTGCTGGCGCGACAATTCTTCCAAAATTGCAATCAGCTGTTTTTCCATGATTGCGAGTTGTGATAAGGTAATCGATGCAATTTCGGATGCAGTGGCATAAGTCGCGATTTGCGGTAAAAATTCATCCAGTTCTTTTTTGTACCAATATATGTTGAGCAGCTTTTGGTCGAGCGGAGCGTTTTGGGGCATTACGAACTGAAACGCATCGCCCCGGGCATCGGGCGTAATGAACTTTTTCATGAAGTCGTAGATTTGGGAATCTCGTAAAAATAGGCGTTCCGCATTCCTTTCTGTTACACTTTTTAAGTGTTTCTTTACAAAATTCGACGGTGGTCATCACTTTTAACCGCAGAACCTTATGCCGCTTTCGCCAAAAAAATTTATTTTTATAAAATCAAACCAAATGTTATGGAACCAATGAAGCGACCGGTTTTTTTGAAACCCGGCGCCGATGATTTTTTTTTAAAGCTTCATCGCGAAGTCCAGGAAAAAATACTCGGTAATCAAACTTTCCGCACCTATGGCATTTACAAAGCGTGGCTATTGCTCGCGCTCTATTTTGGTTGCTATGCAGGCATTCTGGTTTTTGGCGACGATACCCTGTTGCTATATGTTTTTTACTCATTGACCGGAATGTCGATGATCGTGCTGTTCATCAATTCCTATCACGACGCCGTCCACGGTTCGCTGTTCCGCAAATCAAAAAACAACGGCCATTTTACCATTTTACTCGAAGTTTTCGGAAGCAATAGCTGGCTTTGGCAAAAGCGCCACTTGACGCTGCATCATCCGTACCCGAACATCCAGCACTGGGATATCGACATCAAGCAAAGCGATATCGTCAGGATATTTCCTGAAAGCCATTGGTCTTCGTATCATAAATACCAACACATTTATATGTGGCTGATTTATCCTTTGTATTCGCTCAACTGGCTTTATATCAGGGATTTTCGCGATTTTTTCAGCAGGCGTGACAATTACGTCAGGCGGATGCACGCGATTCCAAAAACCGAAATCGTCAAATTGATCGCAGCCAAATTGTTCAATTTGTTTTATCTGATCGGAATTCCATTGATCGTGCTTGGCCAACCTTGGTATCTGATTGTATCGGGATGGCTGCTGATGCATGTTTCCGGCAGCATTCTCGGTGTCATTCCACTGATTTCAACCCATGTGGATGAGCACGCGCATTTCCCGATTGCGGCCAATGACGGCGCGATCAGTTCCAGCTGGGCGATACATCAAATGAGTGTGACCAAGGATTTCAGCGCCGAAAGCCCGGTCGCCAATTTTCTTTTCGGCGGTTTTACACATCATGTCGCACACCATTTATTTCCGGGCGTGGCACACACTTACTATCCTGAAATTACAAAAGTCATTCGAAGATATGCCGCCGAATATGACTTGCCGTATACCAACTATCCGTTTTACAAAGCCGTATTGTCGCATTTCAAAATGCTCAAACATCACGGCAGCCGCCAACATCTTTTTTCATCTACAGAAATTTAATGACACTCGTATTCGCTTCGCACAATGAGCATAAAATCGCCGAAATCAGGGCGATGCTTCCCGCCTGGATCAACTTGCTCGGATTGGCCGACATCGGCTCTCACGACGAAATTCCCGAAACTGCCGAAACTATTGAAGGCAATGCGATTCTCAAAGCCGATTACGTTACCCGAAAATTTGGCTACGACTGTTTTGCCGATGACACCGGGCTCGAAGTCGATGCCTTGAACGGCGCGCCAGGCGTATATTCGGCGCGATATGCCGGTGAGCAGAAAAACCCCGCTGACAACATAGAGAAACTGCTTGCGGAACTTACGGGAAAACCCAATAGAAAAGCGCAATTCAAAACCGTCATCGCGCTCAACCTTAGCGGAACTCAACATTTATTTGCCGGAATCGTGCGTGGCGAAATCACTGCCGGGAAACACGGCGACGAAGGCTTCGGCTACGATCCCATTTTTATGCCCGAAGGCTTTTCAAGAACTTTCGCCGAGTTTACGATGGCTGAAAAAGCCGCCGTAAGCCACCGCGGCATCGCCGTCCAAAAGCTGATCAATTTCCTGTCAGCCACAAATTCGCGAATTTGAAATCGGCAAAAGAAAAGTTTAGAAAACCCGTGCATCCGTGGCCTTTCCGAATTGTCAATTGTCAATTATCAATTGTCGATTTATTGATCAATCTCGGTCATTTACGCCGTTTCCCCTGCATTCTCAATTGCCAATTATCGATTATCAATTCTAACTCATTGGTTCTCAATTCAAAATAAAAACCCAAACAAGAGCGGTTATCCATTTATAAAGACTACTTTTGCACCGCCTTAGGCAGAAGCCGACGGCATAATTTTTAAAACATATATGAATAAATTTGAACAATTGGGTCTTAACGAACTGCTACTGCTGGCGGTCAAAGACCTCGGATTTGAGAATCCGTCAGAAGTACAGGAAAAGGCGATACCGGTCTTACTAGAAGAAAACACCGATATCGTGGCCCTTGCGCAAACCGGAACCGGCAAAACCGCCGCATTCGGGTTTCCGCTGATCCAGAAGATCGACGCCGAAAACCGCAATACGCAGGCGCTGATCCTGGCTCCAACACGTGAGCTTTGCCTCCAGATCACCAATGAACTGAAACTCTACTCGAAGTACGTAAAAGGATTGAACGTCGTGGCCGTTTACGGCGGCGCATCGATCACGGAACAGGCACGCGAAGTAAAACGCGGCGCCCAAATCATCGTTGCTACGCCGGGCCGTATGCAGGATATGATCAACCGAAAACTCGTCAACATTACCGCAATCGATTATTGTGTGCTTGACGAAGCCGATGAAATGCTCAACATGGGCTTCTATGAAGACATGGTAGCGATTTTGTCTGAAACACCCGACACGAAAAACACATGGCTGTTCTCGGCCACAATGCCTGCCGAAGTGGCGCGCATCGCCAGGGAATTCATGAGCAATCCGGCCGAAATCACTGTCGGTGCGAAGAATTCGGGCTCTGCAACGGTTTCGCACGAATTTTATATGGTCCAGGCGCGCGACCGCTACGAAGCGCTCAAGCGTCTGGCCGACGCGAACCCTGATATTTTCTCGGTCGTTTTCTGCCGCACCAAACGCGATACGCAGCACATCGCCGAAAAACTGATCGAAGACGGATACAACGCCGCGGCTTTGCATGGCGATCTCTCGCAAGCCCAACGCGACGGCGTCATGAAATCTTTCCGCGGACGCCAGATCCAGATGCTTGTCGCTACCGATGTGGCTGCGCGCGGCATCGACGTTGACAACATCACGCACGTTGTAAACTACCAGTTGCCGGATGAAATCGAAACCTACAACCACCGTTCGGGCCGTACCGGTCGCGCGGGGAAACTGGGGACGTCGATCGTCATCATCACCAAGAGCGAAATCCGCAAAATCCACGCAATCGAAAAAATCATCAAGCAGAAGTTTGAGGAAAAATCGATTCCGTCGGGCATTGAAATCTGCGAAATCCAGCTCTTGCACCTGGCCAACAAAATCAAGGATACCGAAGTCGACCATGAAATCGACAACTATCTTCCGGCCATTTACACTGTATTTGAAGGCCTCGACAAAGAAGAACTGATCAAGCGCATGGTGTCTGTCGAATTCAACCGATTCCTGGCCTACTATAAAAAGACCAAAGATTTGTCTTCACAAACCGCAGCAAGCGGCGAGAAGAAAACGTACACGCCTGGCAACGAAGTGCGTTACTTCGTCAATATCGGCGCACGCGATGATTTCAACTGGATGTCACTCAAGGATTTCCTTCGCGACACTTTGCAACTCGGCAAGGAAGACGTCTACAAAGTCGATGTCAAAGAAGGTTTCTCGTTCTTTAATACCGATGCCGAACACGCTGACCGCGTCATGGAAACGCTCAATAACATCACGATCGAAGGCCGACGCATCAACGTCGAAATTTCAAAAGAAGGCGCAGGCCGCGGTGATCGGGAAGGCGGACGTTTCGGCGGCGGCTTCGAGAAGAAGAAATTCGGACGCGGCGGCGATTTCAAACGCGATGGCGATTCAGGCGGATTCCGCCGCGACGGCAGAGGCCAACGCGGAGAGTCGCGCAACGATTTCGGCGGCGGGTTCAAAAAGAAATCTTTCGGTGAGGACAAGCCCTGGAAGAAAAGCTTTTCGTCAGACAAGCCTGCACCTAGACGTTCTGAGCCAAGAACCGACAGTTTCCAGGAACGCGCACCGCGCCGTTCGGAAAGCTTCAATGACGCGCCGCGTGCACGTCGTCCGCGCAAAGGATAAGTTTAACACCGTGCTTTTGGGCACGCCCTGGGTTTGGGCATAAACCGGATTCCAAAAACAAGATCCCACTGAATTGAAGTGGGATTTTTTTTTGCCCAAGCCCGACATGTCCAAACCAAAGCCTGTCCTGTTAATTTTCTTATAATTATAACCCAACTGCCAAATATTCTCACCTGTTTGCTTACTTTTAGCGCATCAAAAACAGGTCGTGAAATATTTAGCAGTTTTCTTTCTATTGCTCGTCTCAGGCGCGGCGCTTGCGCAGGAACCGGGAAAAATTTCGGGTACCGTGATCAACGACCAGACACTTTTGCCGATTTCGAATGTCAATGTCGTAAATCTCAATAAGGTCCGCGGTGAGTCGAGCAACGAGCGCGGCGTGTTTGAAATCGAGGCCGAAGCCAATGACACGCTTTATG
>JAEWLD010000160.1 GCA_023393485.1 Bacteroidota bacterium | reverse complement strand
GATTACATCGGGCCCGATTCCGCCGAACCCGTCAGAATTGATCATCAGCGAGGCAATGGAGGAATTCTTGGCCGACCTCAAGAAGAATAATGATTATATCATTTTAGATACGCCGCCGGTAGGGCTGGTTTCAGACGCCATCGAGCTTTCGCAGTACACAGACGTTACGCTGTACATCATGCGCCAGAACTACACCAAAAAAGACATGATCACGCTTTTGAACAATCGCCAGAGACGCGGCGAATTGACCAACATCAGCATTGTATTCAATGGCTATGAAAACCGCGCCAAGTACGGCTCGGGTTACGGTTATGGCTATGGTTATGGCTATTGTTACGGCTACGGAACCTACGGGCAAGGCTATCATGAAGAAGATCCGCCGCGGAACATCTTTGAAAAATGGTACAGGAAATTCATCAGAAAAAATCGATAAATGCCGGCAAACAGCAACATCCTAATTACCGGAGGCGCCGGATTCATCGGGTCAAACCTGTGCGAATATTTTCTCTCGCGAGGCTATAGAGTGGTGTGCCTTGACAATTTTTCTACCGGATACCGCCACAATCTCGCCGCTTTTGAAGGCAATCCGAATTTTAGATTGATCGAAGGCGATATCCGCAATATTTCCGATTGCCGAAACGCGGTTGAAGGTATTGACTATGTGCTGCACCAGGCCGCGCTTGGTTCTGTGCCGCGCTCAATCGATGATCCGATAACGAGCAACGAAGTCAATATTTCGGGATTTTTGAATATGCTCGTCGCCTCACGCGATGCCGGGGTAAAGCGTTTTGTTTATGCGGCAAGTTCATCTACATACGGTGATTCGGAACCATTGCCGAAAGTCGAGGACGTGATCGGAAAGCCGCTATCGCCGTACGCCATTACAAAATACGTCAATGAACTGTACGCCGATATTTTCTCAAGGACTTACGGAATCGAAACCATCGGGCTGCGTTATTTCAACGTTTTCGGCCGGAAACAGGATCCAAATGGTGCTTATGCAGCCGTAATCCCGAAGTTCGTGATGAAATTGCTGAAGCACGAAAGTCCGATCATCAACGGCGACGGCAACCATTCGCGCGATTTCACCTATATCGACAACGTGATCCAAATGAACGAACTCGCGATGAAGACGGCCTGTCCCGAAGCCGTCAACACGGTTTACAACGTTGCGTTCGGCGAGCGCAACACACTGAACGAACTCGTTAAAAATCTCAAGGAATTCCTTTCGGCATACGATGCGAAAATCGCCGACGTGCCGGTAATTTACGGTCCGATCCGCCCAGGCGATATTCCGCACTCGTTGGCCAGCGTGGACAAAGCAAGGCAATTGCTCGGTTATGCACCCGAATTTTCGTTTCGCCAGGGATTGCGCGAGGCGGTCAAATGGTATTGGGAAAACCTCAAATAGCCATCTAAAAGACTATATTTGCAAACTGAAATAAGTAACCTTAATAAATGAAAATTACCAAGATTTGTTGCATCGGCGCCGGTTATGTAGGCGGACCAACGATGGCTGTAATCGCCCAGAAATGTCCGGATATCCAGGTGACCGTTGTAGATTTGAATGATAAAAGAATTGCCGCGTGGAATGACACCAATGTAGAGAACATCCCGATTTACGAACCCGGACTTGCCGAAGTGGTCGCATCGGCGCGCGGACGCAACCTTTTTTTCTCAACCGATGTAGACAAAGCCATAGATGAGGCGCAACTGATTTTCATTTCGGTCAACACACCGACAAAAACTTACGGATCGGGGAAAGGCATGGCGGCCGATCTGAAATACATCGAGCTTTGCGCCCGCCAGATTGCGCGCGTTTCAAAAGACGACAAGATCGTGGTCGAAAAATCGACTTTGCCTGTCCGTACGGCCGAAGCGATCAAAAGCATTCTCGACAACACCGGCAACGGCGTCCATTTCCAGATTCTGTCAAATCCTGAATTTCTCGCCGAAGGCACCGCAGTTGCTGATTTGCTCAATCCTGACCGCGTCCTCATTGGCGGCGATCCAACGCCCGAAGGTCAAAAAGCGGTTGAAGCCCTTACCGATGTCTACGCGCATTGGGTCAATCGCGACCGCATCCTGACCACGAACGTTTGGTCTTCTGAATTGTCAAAGCTGACGGCGAATGCGTTCTTGGCGCAGCGCGTATCATCGATCAACGCCTTGTCTGAATTGTGTGAGAAAACCGGCGCCGATGTCAATGAAGTCGCGCGTGCCATTGGAATGGATAGCAGAATCGGACCGAAATTCCTAAAGGCTTCGGTCGGGTTTGGCGGTTCGTGTTTCCAAAAAGATATTTTGAACCTGGTCTATATCGCGAAGTCTTTCGGGCTCAATGAAGTCGCCGATTATTGGGAACAGGTCATCATCATGAACGACCACCAGAAAAAGCGCTTTTCAAAAAACATTGTCCAGACGCTTTACAATACGGTCGCCGACAAGAAAATTGCGTTCCTCGGCTGGGCGTTCAAAAAAGATACGAATGACACGCGTGAATCTGCCGCGATCTACGTCGCCGATGACTTGATCAACGAGCAGGCGCGCATTGCCGTTTATGACCCGAAAGTCGAGCAGGAGCAAATCATTTCAGACCTTGATTACCTTGCCACGCGCCCGCATGAGAAAAATGTAAAAGGCGTTTCGTCGTTTGAAGATCCGTATGAGGCTTGTAAGAATGCGCACGCCATCGCACTATTGACCGAGTGGGACGAATTCAAAAGCTATGATTGGCAGCGTATTTACGACAACATGCAAAAGCCCGCATTTGTCTTTGACGGCCGGAATTTGCTCGATGCCGACAACATGATGAAAATCGGGTTTAAATATCAGTCAATCGGGTCGGGCTCGGGCTGCTAGTTGTGTTGGAAGTCGAAAGCCAAAAGTCAAAAGCAGGACTCATACTTTCGATATTTCACTTGCAACAAGAAAAAGATAATTTTTATAACGCCGAAGTTTAAAGCCGACAGCAATTTCTTCGTCTTTTGACTTTCGACTTTTGACTAATAAAACATGAACACCAAAATCGCCATCATAGGATTAGGCTACGTCGGACTTCCGCTCGCGAGGCTTTTTGCAACGAAATATCCGGTAATCGGTTTTGACATCAATCAGGCGCGAATCAACGAGCTCAATAACGGCAAAGATTCAACACTTGAAGTTGATGACACCGTGCTGCAAGCCGTACTTGTCAAAAGTCCGTCGGATCAAAATGGTTTGTTTTGCAGCGCTAATCTGGAAGACATCAGGGATTGCAATTATTACATCGTCACTGTTCCGACGCCGGTCGACAAAAACAATCGGCCGGATCTATCACCGCTGTACAAGTCAAGCGAAACTGTCGCCAAGGTTTTGAAAAAAGGCGATATCGTGATTTATGAATCGACCGTTTATCCTGGCGTGACCGAAGAGGAATGTGTTCCGGTGCTCGAACGGGTTTCGGGACTCAAATTCAACAGCGATTTTTTCGCCGGCTATTCGCCAGAGCGCATCAATCCCGGAGACAAAGAACATACGGTCGAAAAAATACTGAAGGTAACGGCCGGTTCAACGCCTGAAATCGGGCGCAAAGTCGATGAATTGTACAAGTCGGTGATCATTGCCGGAACGCATCTCGCCCCGACGATCAAGGTTGCCGAAGCCGCCAAAGTCATAGAAAATTCACAGCGCGACATCAACATCGCTTTCGTGAATGAACTCGCGAAAATCTTTAACCTGCTCGACATCGATACCCATGCCGTACTCGAAGCCGCGGGGACAAAATGGAACTTTTTGCCGTTCCGTCCGGGATTGGTCGGCGGGCATTGCATCGGGGTCGATCCGTATTATCTGGCGCAAAAAGCACAGGAAACCGGTTATCATCCGGAGATCATCCTCGCCGGTCGCCGTTTGAACGATTCGATGGGCGAATATGTCGCGTCGCAGGTCGTCAAGCTGATGATCAACAAAGGCATCGCAATCAACGGCGCATCGCTATTGATGCTCGGCATTACGTTTAAGGAAAATTGCCCCGATGTGCGCAACACCAAAATCGTCGACGTCGTGAAAGCGCTTGGCGAGTATGGCGTCAGCATCACGATTTACGACCCGTGGGCGAATCCGGCCGAAGTCATGCACGAATACAACCTGAAAACAACAGACCATATGCCCGAGGCTAAATTCGATGCGATCGTTTTGGGCGTCGCACACAAGGAATTCCAGTCAATCGCGTTGGAAGATTTGAAAAAACAAGCCTGCATCGTTTATGATGTCAAAGGCGTACTGAAAGAAAAAGCCGACGGAAAGCTTTAAGATAACAATTTGGAAATTTGGAAATTTGAAAATTTGAAAATGTGAGTGCGCGTACTTCAGGAATGTTTGTCGCCATTTTGATACATGAGCACTACGAATTTTAAACAATATCAAAATATAATACTGGCGCGTATGTGCCAAGGTAAGAAAACGCCCAATTTCCAAATTTCCAAATTTCCAAATTAAAATTAATTAAACGTGACTAAAAAAATTCTAATTACCGGAGGTGCTGGTTTTATTGGCTCGCACGTAGTCAGGCGCTTTGTTAAAAACTATCCGGACTACCATATTTTCAATCTCGATTTGCTGACGTATGCCGGCAATCTCGAGAACATTTCAGATATAGAAAACCAGCCGAATTATAGCTTTGTCAAAGGCGATATCGTCGATCAGGATTTCATCAATGCGCTTTTCAACGAGCATCAATTTGACGGTGTAGTGCAT
>JAEWLD010000091.1 GCA_023393485.1 Bacteroidota bacterium | reverse complement strand
ACCACTAACATCGCGCAAATCTGTCATCCAAAAGTTTATATAACTTTGAACAGTTGTTAAAAGAACTTTGCTATATTTGATTACCGCTACCAAGCAGGATAATACATACCCTTCAGCCACGACATGACCCGCGTCATGTCTTATTATCCTCTATAAACAAAAAAATCTTACTATAGCCGATAAGCTGTCGCGTATGCCTTACAAGGTCGCGGTTAACGTCATGAGCCACGATGTTTTTTCAACATTCAGTTCAGAAGAACTGCAATCGGCGCCAGCCAACAAATTGTTGGGCGGCATGCCCGATATCGTGCCCACAGCCAATGATAGGGCTGAAGTCGTCAAATCGGGCCAGCGACGAAGATTTTTGCATCAACAAACGATTGGTCGTATTCAATGACTTTATCCGTAAAAAAAAACAAGCGTAGACTTAGCAAAAACACAAATTACAGAACAAAATAAGCTGATAGAAAGATGACGACCGCCACACCTGACATCATGTTCGTGATGGAAATCGACACCAAAAAAGTGTTGTTTGCCACGAAAAATATTGCCGAGGTAATGGGATATAGCCATGCTGAAATCCAAAAAATGAAAACGCCGTTCCTTGAGATCATGTATGCCGAAGACAGGCAGGCCATGATTGACCATATAGACGGAATGAAAACCGCCATCGACGGCGAGGTCCGCGAAATCCGGTATCGGATGTTGCACGCTGACGGCTCAACGCATTGGTTCATTGACCGAAACACTGTTTTTAAGCGCGACCAGAACAACGTCCCGATCCAAAAAATGGGCATCACACACGATATCGACGCGCGTGTAAGCGCCGATGAAAAAATACACCAACTCAACAAATCCCTTACTGAGAAAAACCGCGAGTTGCGTGCGCTGGCCAATGAGTTAAAGACTTTTACCACGGTTGCCGCGTATGACTACAAAGACACGCTGCAGAATTTGTATACGAATCTTGAGTTCATCATCAGCCGCGATGCGCAAAACCTCAGCAATACGGGCAAGGCCAATTTGCGGAAAGCCCAGACTGCGATCCAAAAAATGAAATTGCTGACGGACGATATCGTTGCTTTTTCAAAAATACGCATGCCCGACGAAAATCCGTCGCAGGTTGACCTCAATGAAACCATCAACAGCGCGCTCGATGAGCTGTCGGAAAAGATGATTCCGGCCCAGCCGACTATCGACAACGAGGAATTGCCTAAAATCAAGGGTTATCCATTCCTGCTGGATTTGCTGTTCTATCATTTGCTTGACAATGCGATCAAATTTCGCAATCCCGACATACCGCTTAAAATCACGATCAGCCATTCGCTGTCAAAAGACAAGCATACCGAACAGGAAGTACATGCAATTTCAGTGGCTGACAATGGCATAGGCTTTCCACAGGAAGAAGCGACCAGGATTTTTGAGATGTTCTACCGGATTCACGACAAAAAGTATAAAGGTTCGGGAATTGGGCTGGCGGTCTGTAAAAAAATCGCCGATCTGCACGGCGGCACGATGGCGATTGAAAGTGAGCCGGGCAAGGGCACGACGGTTTGCTGCTTCTTCCCTATTTCGTGATTTCGGGACGCCCGGTTTCAAATAGATTTCTGAGCATTTCGACGAGGATTCGCGGTTGGTTCGGTTTGCGGATGCATCCGGCCGCACCGTGCTGCAACGCCTTTTTGTGAAGCGACAAATCGTAACCCGTTGTGTAGATGAAGGCAGGTTTATCTGCGACTTCCTCGTTTTTCTTGAGCATCGTGATGCATTCCAATCCGTTTATCGCAGGCATGTTCATGTCGACGAAAAAGAAATCGGGCGTGACATCCTTGAGCAATGAAAATGCGGCTGGTGCACTGACGGCGTATCCAAATTCAAACAACCCTGGCAGCTTGCTAAGCGCGTTTTGGAAAAGCTCGAATTCATCGGGATCGTCGTCGATAAGCATAATGTATTTTTTCTTCATCTATTGTTTTGTTTATGGGGAAAAGCCTGGCTACTTTCCGCAACCGAAAACGACAAAACAGCATAAATGCCAACTGATAAATGAAAAGGGATTGCGGAAAATGTATTAATCCCTTACGGGTAGTAAGTAAAAGTAGGCATTTTTAGGCTAAATCATTTTATTTGTGCGCCTAATTTAGCTTCGCTTCTTTTCACTTGGGCTAAAACGCTGCCTTTAAGACGTTTAACCATATTTCTATAACGCGATAATTCTTACAAAACGTTTTTTTCTTCCAACGTCTTATCCCACGCGAACTTACCTCCGGATATCAATAGATTAACATATTGGGCGTGGTTGGGAAACAATCTCAGTTGGCCAGAAAATTAAGCCCCATATTAAAGGCGTAACGCGCGTTATTGGTTTCTGAGAATCCGGGCGTATTGACAATATCGGTCAATCCTGCCTGGACATCATATTCAAAAAACAACCTGAACTTCTGGTTAAGCGGGATTTTTACCCCAATGCCGACGGCCACGCCAAAATCGGTCGAGTCGAAATCATCTTTGACATCAACATCGAACCTGGTGTCTTTGGCACTGGTCAAAAAACCGATGTAAGGCCCAAAATGCAGATACCAGTTGCGCTTCGGGGCAAAATGCCAGCTTGCCAGGATCGGAACCGTCACGTAGTTGAATTCATAGTTCGTCGAATAAAGTTCGCCGGTATCAAAGTCTTCAATTGTAGCGTCATCGAAACCTTTCTGGTCATAAATCAATTTTACTTTCATGCTCCAATCGTCTGAAAAATAATAATCTGCCGACCCCGAAACATTAAAACCGACGTGGGAGTCCGAACTGCCATAATCGTCCGAAATATACGCGACATTCACTCCGGCGCTAAGGCCCATTTCGAGTTTGCCCTTGCCTTGCGCGCTTGCGGTGCCAATGACGCCGAGCGAAAAAATGGTTATGAGTATTGTTTTCATGTGGTTTTTTATCAAAGCTATAAAAACTGTTTGACTTTGCGCCGTTGGCTTGCGCCTTTTTACCAAAAGACTTAAACTTGCAACAAATTCTGCCGATGGAAAACATTGCGATACTGACAACCCTCATCAACAAAGATCTGTATGACAAGAGCGCCCAGCTTTTTCCAAAAGGCGTGCAGCGCTATGTGATTGACGGGCGGCACGAACTGTTCGGCATCGACAGCATTTATCTGATGATGAAAAAACTCCGCGGCAAAGGCGTCGACTGGCTCATCATGGCCGATGAGGACGTTTTGTTCATCAACCATGATTACATCCTGGACATCGTGACCGATCTTTCAAAAAGCGGTGAAATCCTCTGCGGCGTGCGCGATGGCGGGCAAATCCCAAACCGGACGTACAGCCCATATCTGATCAATACTTTTTTCTCAGTGATCAATTTCAAAAAACTCGAATCTATCTGGGATGAGAAACAAGTGCGCCGGAACCAATACATTTCTCCGGGCGAATTTGACGAAGACCTTTCCGGCCTGCCCGGACAATACGATGAGACAAGCCTATACGAACCGTACTACCGGTTTTATTTCTGGTTGCGGCGGCGCGGCGAAAAAATCCGTTTTCTTCATGCTGTCAAACCGTTCGAAGACGACCACAAAACCACGCTTGTTTTTGACACCCGTAACCGCGAAATCCTTTACCATACTTGGTATGCGCGTTTGTACGGCGTTGATGAGAACCATACCAGGCGCATCGATCGCATTTTCAGCATGCTCAATTTTAAAAACCGTAAAGCGCCCGATTATATCCTTTTGACCGATCCGTTTTTCCGCATCAAGCGCGGCTGGGCAAAATTTATCAAACGCGTCCTGATGAAACTCGAGCAGATGACAGGCAAAAATTTGCGGTAATTCTTGGGCCGATTTCTTATCTTTAGAAAAAACCGAAAGGTCGATCCGGGAGATGTTTGCCACCCGGAAAATCGACCGTAACGTAACAAATCAAAAATGGAAAATAAAGACGATATGGAAACGCTTGTTTCCGTTCTTGGAAAGGTCGAGGAAATGGGATATATTTCACAGTTCAGGGTGACAGCCGACGGCCTGCATTCACAGCTCAGCAATATGAATTATGCGCCAGACGAAGTGAAGGTCGATCATTTTTACCGTTTCGAAGGCGAATCAAGCCAGGACGACGAAGCGATATTGTATGCCATTCTCACCTCATCGGGTGAAAAAGGTACGCTGACCGACGGTTACGGCGCCTCAGGCGATCCGGCTATTGAAACATTTATGCGAAAAGTACAAGGAATCAGTAAATAAGTCACCGCAGGTACGGCAAAAGCAAAGAGTAGACGTATTGGTAAACCTGTATGAATTTTTGTTGGTAAGCGGCAAATAATATGATGACTTTGTGGCTCATGGCAATTTTTCTTCAAAATTACTTCAGCCATACTGCCAAACCGTTACAGCATTTTTCAGGAATGTTACAGATAAATAAAAACTACACCGGAAGGTAGACATAAAACGTTGCGCCGTGTCCGGTCTCGCTTTCGGCATAAATGGCGCCCTGGTGGTTTTCAACGATCTTTTTACACAGCGCCAACCCTATTCCGGTGCCGGTGCTGAAGTTGTTGAGCCTTTTAAAGAGCTTGAAGACATGTTCGACATATTCGGGCGAAAAGCCGATGCCGTTATCGGCAAAAGATATTTTCACATAGTTTTTTTCGCGATCAGGCACATGGCTGTCAGTGATTGACGCGCCCGATTGAAGCTCTGCAGTGACTTTTATTTCCGGCTGTTGTTTGTCTGAGAACTTTATCGCGTTGCTGATCAGGTTCGAAAACAATTGATGAAGCTGCACCGGAATACCCTTGACCGAAGGCAGCGGCCCAACGTCGATGAGCACATTCCTTTCACTGATCCGCAGTTCAAAATCACCAAGCACTTCAGCGAAAACATCATTGAGATTGGTATTTTCAAAAACGTAATCGGCGGCCGAAAGCTGTGAATACTTGAGCACGTCTTTGATCAGGATCGACATTCGCCGCGCAGCACTGTTGATTTTTTCCAAATTCTGCTTTACGGCTTCTTCGTCATCGATCTTCATGCGAAGAATGTCGGCAAATGTCTGGATTTTCCTAAGCGGTTCCTGTAAATCGTGCGACGCGATGTAGGCAAATTCCTCAAGCTGCTTGTTTCTGAGCGCGAGTTCTTCGGCATAGGTTTTCATCTTGTCGGTCATCTTCTTGTGTTCGGTCAAGTCGCGTGTCACCTTTGAATAACCTATTATGCGGCCGCGTTCGTCGTGCAGCGCCGTGATGACTATGTAACCCCAAAACATCGATCCGTCTTTCCTGACGCGCCAGCCTTCATGCATTGCCTTTCCTGCGCGCGCAGCCTCAGCGATCAGCTTGTCGGGCAAACCC
>JAEWLD010000079.1 GCA_023393485.1 Bacteroidota bacterium | reverse complement strand
TTGTTATATTTGCAGGCTGTAAACCATATTTGCAACCATGAAAACCGACCACGATCACCAGGACTGGGATTTAGTCATCAAAGGGCGAACATCGCTTTTTGATGTCAAACTCGGTGATTTGTGGCGTTACCGCGATTTGCTCGGCATGTTTGTCAGGCGCGATTTCGTCAGTTTTTACAAGCAGACCATTCTCGGGCCATTGTGGTTTTTTATCCAGCCGATTTTCACCACGCTGGTCTATACTTTCGTCTTCGGAAACCTCGCCGGAATCAGTACCGACGGGCTTCCGCGACCGCTTTTTTACCTTGCCGGAATTACCGGCTGGAACTATTTTGCCGACTGCCTGAACAAAACAAGCACTGTATTTAAGGACAATGTCAATATTTTCGGGAAAGTGTATTTTCCGCGGCTAATCATGCCGCTCAGCATTGTGGTATCGAACCTCGTCAGGTTTGGCGTCCAGTTATTGCTGCTACTGGGAATGATGGTGTTCTTCGCGGTTCAGGGCGCCGATTTTGAGGTCACTTACGGCATGTTTTTCTTCCCCGTTCTTGTCTTGCTGATGGCCTTGCTCGGCCTCGGATTCGGGCTTATCATCACCGCAGTGACAACGAAATACAAGGATTTGACGTTCCTGATCACTTTCGGAGTCCAGCTCGCAATGTATGCCACAACGGTCATTTATCCGCTCAGCGAAGCCAAAGCCAAATTCCCCGATAAAGCCTGGATCATTGAACTCAACCCGATGACAGGAATCATTGAGGCATTCCGTTTCGCGTTTCTCGGGCAAGGAGAATTTTCGGCGTGGAGCATCGGTTATTCGGCAATTTTTACGATTGTCGTGTTTTTCCTCGGGATTATCATTTTCAATAAAACAGAAAAGAACTTCGTAGATACCATTTAATGAGCAAACCGGTCATCAAAGTCGAGAATTTATCAAAAGCCTATCAGATCGGGCAAATTGGCACCGGTACGATTTCGCGCGATCTCGAACGGTTCTGGATAACAAAAATCATGGGCCGCGAAGACCCGTTTCTCAGAATAGGCGAAACCAATGACCGAAGCGTAAAAGGCAATAGCGACATCGTCTGGTCACTCAAGGATATCAATTTTGAAATCAACCAGGGCGACGCCGTCGGGATTATCGGCAAGAACGGCGCTGGGAAAAGTACACTGCTCAAACTGCTCTCGCGCGTCACCGGGCCAACAACCGGAAGCATCAAAGTCAAAGGCCGCATCGCCAGTCTGCTCGAAGTCGGGACCGGCTTTCACCCCGAACTCACCGGCCGCGAGAATATTTACCTCAATGGCGCGATTCTCGGGATGCGCAAAAAGGAGATTTCCCGAAAACTTGATGAAATCATTGACTTTTCGGGCGTCGAACGATATGTCGATACGCCTGTAAAACGGTATTCTTCCGGAATGTACGTTCGCCTTGCATTCGCCGTTGCGGCGCATCTTGAAAGCGAAATCCTGATTGTCGACGAAGTACTTGCCGTAGGCGATGCCGAATTCCAAAAGAAATGCCTTGGCAAAATGCAGGACATCTCCTCGGGCGAAGGACGGACGGTTTTGTTCGTCAGCCACAACATGTCGGCTGTCAGCAGGCTTTGCAACAAAGGCATTCTGATCAAAAACGGAATGATTGGCCGCACCGGCGATATTGACCCGGTGATTGAAGATTATCTTAAAATTGCGATTGGCGGCAGCGCGAATGTGCAGTGGGATGATTTGGCAACCGCGCCGGGTTCAAAACACATCAAATTGCGCGAAATAAAACTGGTCGACGAGCAAGATGGCATCACAGGTTTTTTCGACATCACCAAGGAAGTCACGGTCATTTTTACTTACGAAGTGCTCAAAGACGGCGAAACCTTCACGCACGGTTTCAATTTGTTCAACGATCAGGGCATCCACATTTTGAGCTCGCATGACAAGCATTCGGACACATTGCGGATGCCTGTCAAAAAAGGCGTCTATTCCGTAGCATTGCAAATTCCCGGAAATTTCCTGGCCGAAGGCAATTATGAAGTCGCCTTTGCCCTGATGAAATACGGCCCGTTTGAAGTTTTGTACAACCAACGCGACCTCGCCGGATTTACGATCATCGACGATATGCGCGGCGATTCTGTCCGCGGCGAATACACCGGAAAATTTCCAGGCGTCGTACGGCCTGAACTAACCTGGAAAAAACGATAAAATGGCAAAAGCACAAAAGAACTGGAGCGGCGAACGGCTAGAGACTTTTATCGAAAACCGCGATACGATTGACCATTTGCACCGCTATGCCGTTGCGGCAGACTATGCTGCAGGAAAAGTCGTGCTCGATATCGCGAGCGGCGAAGGTTACGGCAGCCATTTGATGAGTAATGTCGCGGCTAAAGTTATCGGCGTAGACATTGACCCGGGCGCCGTTGAAAAAGCCAGCCGAAAATATAAAAAGCCGAACCTCGAATACCGTCAGGGCAGTGCCGATGCGATACCGCTTCAGGATGCGAGCGTCGATCTCGTGGTCAGTTTTGAAACCATCGAACATCACGACCGTCACGATGAAATGATGGCCGAAATCAAGCGCGTGCTAAAACCCGGCGGCCTTACGATTATTTCCACGCCCGATAAATTATATTATACGGACAAGCGCAATTTTTCGAATAAATTCCACGTCAAGGAATTGTATAAAGACGAATTCCAAGGGCTTGTGTCAAAATATTTCAGTAACATCCAGTTGCTCAACCAGACTTATGTGAACGGCAATTCAATCCTGCGCCGCGATGATTCCCAGGAAAAAATGGCCTTGTATAAAGGCGATTATTCCGGAATCGGGCCGTACGACGCCGATCCGTTGTATTTGATCGCAATTGCGTCGGACGCCGAATTCACGCCGCAAACCTTATCTGTCTTCGACGGCGCATCAATTGTCACGGCTGAAGCGCGCGCGCATTATACGCAAAGCAATTCATACCGTCTTGGGCATTTGCTCCTTTCGCCGGTGCGCTGGGCCAAACGGATTTTGAAGTAATGCTCGCGATTGTCATCCCGTATTACAAACGCGCCTTTTTTGAAGCGACTTTGCGATCGCTCGCAGCCCAAACCAGCAATCTTTTCAGGATTTACATCGGCGATGATAACAGCCCGGAAAATCCCGAAGATCTAATTGCCCAATACAGCGCCGAACTAGACATTTCATACGCGCGTTTTGACGATAATCTAGGCTCGAGTTCGCTGACGGCGCAATGGGCGCGTTGCCTTGGCTTGTGCCGCGATGAAAGTTGGGTGATGATTCTCGGGGATGATGACATGCTGTCCGATGACTGCGTTGCGGCGTTTTATGCCAGACTCGAAACCATTCGGCGGCAAGCGATCGATGTGGTGCGTTTCGCGACGGTAATTGTCGATGAAACCGGAACGCCGCAAACAAAAATCCATACGCATCCCGAACTTGAATCA
>JAEWLD010000239.1 GCA_023393485.1 Bacteroidota bacterium | reverse complement strand
GTGCCGCCTTGTCGTGCTTTTTTCGCGGCTTCGCGGTCTGCCAGGATTTTTGCCCTTTTTTCTTCCTGTGCCTTTTTGCGGTCAGCGATGATTTGGGCGCGCTCGTCCTGAGCTTTCTTTTTATTTTCTTCCTGAGTTGCTTTTGCGTCTTCGGCAGCGGTGTTGGATTCGTCTTTTGCGTCTTTTGCGTCACCTGCAGGTTTAGATGCGTCGTCGGTCTTCGTGGTTGTGCCGGCACGTTTCGCCGCGGCATCGGCCTTTTGCTGTGCGCGTTTGGCTTCAGCGTCTTTTTTGCGCTGTTCGGCCGCTTCCTTGCGTTCGTTGGCCAGTCTTTCGCGTTCGGCTTTTTTCTCGTCGAGTAATTTTTGTCTCTCGGCCTGGGCAGGATTGTCACCGGCCATGTCTTCAAGCGCTTCTTTTTTGGCTTCGGCCTCGAGCTGTTTTTTGCTTTTCTGTTCGCGGTTGGCGGCACGCGTCAGCACTCGCAATACCTGATCGCTGATATCGAAACGTTTGGCGGCGAACAACATCGTCATGTCGGACGATTTATCAAAAATAAAGTCAAACTTTTTTACTTCGGCAATATCCTGCGCCGCGGTAAAAACCTGATCTTGGATCGGCTTGATCAGTACGGCTTTCTGCGACATCAGATCGCCCGCAGGGCCAAAACGCTTTTGCTGAAGATCGAGCAATTCAGTTTCCTGAAACTTGATTTCCTCTTCGCGCTCGGCAATAAGTTCTTTTGTGAGTAAGACTTTTTCTGTTGTCAAGGCATCCTTGAGTTTTTGGATGTCGTTCTTTTTGACTTCAATTTCCTGCTTCCATTTGGCGGCCTTTTGTTCCAACTGATTGTTGGCTTCGGCATAATCGGGAACATTTTGCAGGATGTATTCCATATCAATATATCCGATTTTAACGCCTCGTTGGGCCTGCACTGCCGTTGCTGAAACGGTCAATAGCAAAAGCAGCAGTCTCTTCATGTTTTTTGCGCTAGAAAATATCATGCCATAATATTTTTTAAAATTGTTGTCCGATGATGAAATGTGTTTCCCATCCGTTCGGCTTGGTCAAACCCTGAATTGGCACCGGATCGAATCCGTAACCGAAATCAATACCAAGCAATCCGAAGGCCGGCATGAATACCCTGAGGCCGAAACCGGCAGAGCGCTGCAAAACAAACGGATTGTAATCCCTGAACGAATCATACGCGGCACCGGCTTCCACAAAGGTAAGCGCGTAAATGGAAGCCGCGGCTTTCAGCGTCAAAGGATAACGCAATTCAAGTGAGAATTTATTGTATACCGTAGCGCCATTTTGTGCACCGGCAGCATCTGTCGGCGTCAGTGACTGGTTCGGGTAACCGCGCAATCCGATGACTTCGCGCCCGTCGAGCGAGAAGTTCGCCAAGCCGTCGCCGCCAAGGTAAAACCGTTCAAACGGAACAAGCCCACGATCCTGATTATAAGCGCCTAGGAATCCAAATTCGCCCAAAGAACGGAGCACTAATTTACCATAAATTTTGGTATACCAATCAGCTTTGAACTTTATTTTGTAATATTCAAGCCAGTTGAACTTTTTCTGGTCAACTTTAGATTGGTCGACTGCGGCATTTTGGTAATTGTCTTCAGCTATGTAATTACCTTGCGCATCAATCAAATCGCCGGGATTTACCGCGTGGTCACTATGGTCAAAGTAGGTAGTGCTGCCATCATAACGCATTTTGTATTCTTTCTGGTTGCCGAGATTCTTGTAGTCGACACCATTGAAAACCGAATACGGCGGGGTAAACTTAGCCGAGACACTGAATTCCGAACCGTAAGTCGGGAAGACAGGATTGCTTCCTTTGCTATTGCGGCTAAGCCCGATTGTGTAAGCAAAGTTGCGCGATGCACCGTCGCCGAAGGTAAACAGTCCTGTATTGTAATTGTTCAAGTCATAATATTGGAAGCTCAACGCATTTGAGAATACAAAGTTGTCATCCGGACGCGTCAGGCGCTTTGCCAAGCCAACTGAAAGCGTCAGGATATTGAAACTCTTGCTGCGGTCAACGTCGTTCGTATTGAAATTGTTGAGGAATTGCTTGCTATAGGAAATCGAGGTCGAGAACTGAACCGGCTTTTTGCCGCCAAACCACGGCTCGGCGAATGACACGCTATACGTCTGGAAATAAGAACTGCCCTGAAGTCTCAACGATACTTTTTGTCCGTCGCCCATCGGAAGCGGTTTGTACGCCTCTTTGTTAAAGATGTTGCGCATTGAGAAGTTATTGAACGAAAGCCCAAGGGTTCCGATGAATCCGCCGCCGCCATAACCGCCTTGCAATTCAATTTGGCTTGAACCCTTTTCAACCAGGTTGTACTCAATGTCCACCGTTCCGGCAGCCGCATCCACGTTTTTGAATTTCGGATCGATTGCTTCGGGATCAAAAAAGCCCATTGTGCCGATTTCGCGAATCGTTCTCACAACATCTTCCTTAGAGTATTTCTGGCCGGGTTTTGTACGCAATTCGCGATAGATGACGCGGTCATGCGTTTTGTCATTTCCAACTACCGTGATTTTGTTGAAGTAGGCAACTGGCCCTTCGATTACGCGGATTTCAAAATCAATGGTATCATTTTCTGTCTTGACTTCGACGGCGTTGATGTTTGAAAACAAATAACCGTTGTTTTGGTAAAGGTTGGTGATGTCTTCTGCATCGGGCCTGGTTTTGTCGGCAATGCGCTTCTCGAGTTCGACACCGTTGTAAACATCGCCTTTCTTGATGCCGAGCAAACGCTGGAGCGTCGCGTCCGGATAAACGGTGTTGCCCAGGAATTTGATATTGCCGAAATAATATTTGTGTCCTTCCTCGACGTTGATTTTAATCGCGAGCGCATCTTTTTTCTTGTCAAACATCACAGAATCAGACACGACGCGCGCATCGCGATAGCCTTTTTCCTTGTATTTATCAATAATGGATACGAGGTCTTCCTTATACTTGTCGCGAATGAATTTCGATCGCTTGAAAATCCTGATCGGGTTGCGCTGTTTGGTGTTTTTCATAAAGCCGCGCAACTTGGCGTCCGAAAATTTTTCGTTGCCCGTAAAATCAATCGAAGCGACTTTGACTTTTTCGCCGCGGTCAATGTTGACCAACATTTTTACGTTGTTGCCATCAAGCGTGTCGGGCGTGGTAACGATGTTGACTTTTGTATTGAAATAGCCGTCTTTTTTGTATTTGTTTTCGATGTAATTCCGCGTGGTCGTAATCAGGTTTTCATTGACCACTTTGCCTTTGGTCAGGCTGTTGTCTTTGATCAGTTCTTCGGTTTTGTTCTTTTTGATGCCGGTAATTTTGACCTCGCTCAGTTTTGGAAGTTCGATGATGTTGAGCTCAAGCCAAATGCTGTCATTTGAAATGCGGTTGACATAAAAATCGATGTCGCTGAAAAGACCGAGTTTGCCTAGTTTTTTGATTGCGTTGCTGATTTCTTCACCGGGAACAGTGATGTTTTGCCCTTTTTCAAGCCCGGCGAAAGTGACGACGGTCTGTTTGTTAAAGCTGATTTTTCCGGTAACGTCAACATCGGCGAGGATGTATTGTCTTCCTTGATCGAACGGAATCCGGTCTTGGGCATTTACTTTAAAAATACCGCCGAGCAACAAAATGCCCAACAGTATTTTGGCGTATGTATTCAACACAAATAACTTATTTAATTTGTTCACTGGTCTTTCCAAATCTACGTTCGCGTTTCTGGTAATCGGCTAGCGCGGCATACAGGTGTTCTTCCCTGAAGTCGGGCCATAAGACGTCGGTGAAGTACAATTCGGCATAAGCAATCTGCCAAAGCAGGAAATTGCTGATCCTGTGCTCACCGCTGGTCCTGATCAAAAGATCGACGTCCGGTAAATTTTGCGTGTAAAGATGCTGATTAATAATTGATTCGTCAACACCGTCAATTGAAATTATATTATTTTTAACTTTCTCAGCAATGGCGCGGACTGCGCGAAGAATTTCTTCCCTTGAACCATAGCTCAAAGCCAGGGTCAGCGTCATCCGCGAATTGTTTTTTGTCTTTTCGATGACCTCAAGCAATTGCGCCTGTGCCGACTTGGGCAGCATCGCGATATTGCCGATGCAATTCAATCGGATATTATTTTCCTGTAAAGTCTTGATTTCCTTTTTTAGCGAACTGACCAAAAGCTTCATCAGCGTTTTTACTTCGGGCTGTGGTCTGCTCCAGTTTTCGGTGGAAAAAGCGTAAACGGTAAGATTCGGAATGCCGAGCCGCGCACAGGCTTCAACTGTCACGCGGACAGATTTGGCCCCATTTTCATGTCCGAACACGCGCAACATGCCCTGCTGTTTGGCCCAGCGCCCATTGCCGTCCATGATGATGGCCAGGTGTTGTGGTAAGCGGTCTTTGTCAAGCGTATCGATTATTCCCATTTAGTCTGCGCAGTAACAAGGTTTTTCAGTAAATGTGTAAGTCAGCGTCAATCCGGTAAATACGTACCAATCTTTGCTGTTGATATTGCCGAATCGGGCCGGAGCCAGATTTTCGTCGCTCGGATTATTGCCGTCGATGTTGTCCGTAAAAGTATAACGCGCGCCGACTTCAAAGCCCAAAATCAACTTCGGCGCAATGTTGGTCTTGACCCCGACAATCATCGGAATCGCAAACGCTCCGGCTGTATGGTCTTTTTTGGCCGTCACTTCGGTGTCGTACAACAATTCATCGTAAATAAAATACGACAATCCGGTATAGACGTAAGGCGTGAATTGCGTTTCGAGTTCATGCAGGTTGAAATCGAAAAAACTGAATTCAAGGCCGCCCGAGAATTCGGTAATCGAGTTCTCAAAGTCCAAATCCCTTTGAAACCTGCCCGGCGTGTCTGAATCTTCGTCGCGCGACGTGATTTTTGAGTGAATGATAGAAAACCGCCAGGAATGCCGCGGGCTGCGGTTCCAACGATACATGGCGCCAAACGCAAATTCGTTGGGCTTGACATAGTCTGTCGGGCCAATGTCACCGATATAATTGCCGCCGCCAACGAAAATGCCAAGTTCGTTGATCTGGGCATTCGCGCCGGTTAGGGCAAGCAGGAAAAATAGACAAATGACGTGTCTGCGCATCGGTTTCAAAATAGCGTGCAAATATAACAATTATGAGCAAGGAATCAGCGCGTTGCAGCAATTAATATTTGCCGATTTCACCTATTCCTTTACTGGCCGATATTCGGCCGTTCCAATCGTTATTTGCCTGATTGGTTGTAACGAAAACGAAGGAAACCGGGATGTAGTATGCTTTGGGAAAAGTTTAATTGCGCTTGTCTTCGCCCCAAAGCAGTTTGTTGCGCAGGGTTTTTAGAAAAGTCTGGTTTGGCAATTCGGCCATTTTGATTTTGAATGGCGCTTTGGTTATTGTGAGAATTGCATCATTTTTTACCGACGCCCAACGCGAGTCAAGCGAAATCAAATAATGTTCTTCGCGGCCTGAAACCTTGAGCCTGATTTCGGTTTCATCATAAATCACCAGCGGGCGCGCGTTGAGATTGTGCGGCGCAATCGGCGTCATGACAAGGCTTCGCACATCGGGCGTCAAAACCGGTCCGCCGCAACTCAACGAATACCCGGTTGATCCGGTCGGCGTGGAAATGATCAGTCCGTCGGCCCAATAAGACGTTAAATATTCTCCGTTTAGGCTGGTTTCAATCGTGATCATCGACGTCGTGTCTTTACGGCTGACCGAAATCTCGTTCATCGAAAAATTGAGATCGCCAATTTCGGGAATGTCGGTGTCACCTTTGATGCTGAGCAACGTCCGTTCAGAAATCGTGTATTTTTTTTCGATGACCAGTTGAAGGAATTCCCCGATATTGTCTTTTTGGACGCTTGCCAGAAAGCCCAAACGACCGGCGTTGATGCCGAGAATCGGAATGCCGGAATCGCGGACGAGCGTTGCCGCGCGCAAAATTGTTCCGTCGCCGCCAATGCTCAGCAAAATGTCGAAACTTGAATCGAGTTCGGCGTGGCTTGAAAAAGTTTTGTACTGTTTTTCGAGCAGTTTTTTCTCATATAGAATTTTGAGAAAATCAGCTTCAATGCACAAATCGACATCGTTCGCATTGAAAAATTTGAAGATGTCTTTAATGATCGGCTCGGTGCTGTTCTGGTAATATTGGCCGTAAATCGCGACTTTCATTACAGGTTCAGATATTTGTCAAGGTAATCGGAACGCTCTTTCAGGCTGTTGAGATAAGCGTCTTCCTGGTGTTCCGAGATGATTTCGTAATTGTACCGGCGGAAAGTCTGGATGATTTCGTTCATTGCGCCGATCGCGATTTTGACCGTGACCTGAATGGTGTCGGCTGTGGCTTCAGAGATGAAAAGGCCGAGTATCCTGCCGTTATTGCTTTCGACGATTTGTGCGATCTGGCTCATCGAATAATCTGCGATGCTTTTTTCAACAATGATGATTCCGCCCGGTTCTTTCAAAAACGGCGTTTCATTGAATAGCGAAAAAATATCGGGAATTTCATAATAACCGACGTAGGCATTGGCTTCGTCAAGCACCGGAACTACATTCGTGCGGTTTTTGGCGAAAACTTCAAGCACGTCCATCCAAATCATATTGGTGCGCGCGAAAAAACCTTCCATCGCATACCGATAATGGTAAATCGATTTGTCTTTGTCAAAGGTTTCCACATCTTCGGCGGCGATCGATCCGATGTAAATGCTCTCTTCGACCACCGGAAAATGTGAGAACGTCACTTCCTCAAAGAACTCGCGTACCGATTCAACGGTTTCGGCGCTGTCAATGGGTTTGAAGTCATTATTAAGGTAATCGATTATTTCGGCCATAGCGTGATTTTATCCAGTGCAAATTAATCAAAAATTAGCAGAACGCCTGTTTTTGTTCGTATTTTTGTAGAGACTTTTAACAACCGTCATGACTAAACTCAGCGTCAACATCAACAAACTAGCGACCTTGCGCAATGCGCGTGGCGGCAATGTGCCCGACATCCTGAAAGCCGCGACCGACATCCAGCGTTTTGGTGCGAACGGCATCACGATTCATCCGCGGCCCGATGAGCGGCATATTCGCTATCAGGACGCGCGCGATCTGCGGCCGATTGTTTACACAGAATTCAATATCGAAGGCAATCCGCAGCACAATTTTATCGACCTTGTACTCGACTGTAAACCTGAACAGGTTACGCTCGTGCCCGACGCGGTTGGCGCGATTACGTCAAATGCCGGCTGGGATACAGTGAAGCACAAAACTTATTTGGTCGATGTGATCGCAGAGTTTAAACGCAACGGAATCCGGACGTCGATATTCGTCGATCCCGAAATCAGAATGATCGAAGGCGCCAAAGAAACCGGGACAGACCGGATTGAATTATATACTGAATCATTCGCGCACAAATACGGTTTTGGCGATGAAAACGCCATCAAACCTAATATTGCTGCGGCCCGCCGCGCCAATGAACTCGGGCTCGGA
>JAEWLD010000195.1 GCA_023393485.1 Bacteroidota bacterium | reverse complement strand
ATTCTGTACTATGCAATCTGTGTCAACACGGTAAATAGCAGGCTCGATGCAGCACAGCGCGACAAAGCGTCTTTACAAAAAGCCAATGCAGGTCTCGACGCGATTTTGGCAAAATACCCGACTTACCAAGATGCATACTATTATAAAGCGCGTATTTTCAGTACGCTTGAAGACGGTGTATCGATGGTAAAAGCTTACGAAGATTATGTTCGTGTATTGACCGAAAAAGGCGCCGAAGAGTTAGCCAAGCCTGCCAACAAATCAAAGCTTACCGAAGCTTATAACACAATCGGCGCCAACTATGCCGATAGCGATAAAGCCAAGGCAAAGGAATATTTTAATAAGTCGCTTGCACTTGATCCCACAAACGCATATGCGACCGAGGCATTAAAAAACCTCAAGTAATTCAAAACCGGCTTTATCGCCGGTTTTTTTTGTGTCTTTTGCAAAGGCAAACAATTCCGTATCTTTGCGCACTATTTTTAAAACAATGCTGACAGACGAAATCAAATTAGCGGTAAACAGAGGAGAAATGCTGCCATTAATGGAAGAATTCTATACCATACAAGGTGAAGGATTCCACACCGGTACGGCGGCGTATTTCATTCGCGTGGGCGGTTGCGATGTAGGCTGTCACTGGTGCGATGTCAAAGAGAGCTGGAATGCCGATTTGCATCCGCCGACCGAAACTACACGCATCGTTGACAATGCTAAACAGTACGCAGATACAGTTGTGGTAACCGGTGGCGAGCCGTTGACCTGGGATATGTCGGTGCTGACTGCGCAACTCAAATCAGCCGGCATGCGTGTCCATATTGAAACTTCGGGAGCCTATAAGATTTCGGGTGTTTGGGATTGGTTTTGCCTTTCCCCAAAGAAAACGAAGTTGCCTGTTCAGGCTGCCTATGACCGCGCGGATGAACTCAAAGTAATCGTCTACAACAAACATGATTTTATTTTTGCCGAAGAACAGGCTGCGCGCGTCAATGATGAAGCCGTTCTTTTCCTTCAGCCGGAATGGAGCAAACGCGAGGAAATGACGCCGCTGATCATCGACTATGTAATGAACAATCCGAAATGGCGCATTTCACTACAGACGCATAAATACCTGAACATTCCGTAACGAGTTGTCCGACTCGGTTTTTAATCATACATTTATCAAAAATATAATTCTTCAAAAATGAAAAAACTTATCCTCGTATTCGCCTGTGTATTTGCGGCGCAATTTTCAATCGCCCAGCAAGACGAAGCGTTCAAAAAAGACGTCTTGAAATTGATGGAAGTCAGTGGCAGCAACGCAGCAATGGATGTAGCCAAAAATCAAATCCTGAAAATGATCCCAGCGGCAAAACAAGATGCTTTCCTTGTTGAATTCAACGCATCGCTTCCGGCGCTTTATGATAAGATTGCCGCGGTCTACATGGAAGTCTATACCAAGCAGGACGTAAAAGACATGCTGACATTTTACGGAACGCCAATCGGCAAGAAAATGTCTGCCAATGCAGGCAAGATCACCGAGAAGTCGCAGGCCGCCGGCGCCGAATGGGGTCAAAGCCTTCAGCCTCTGTTAATGAAATACATGGAATAACATTCAATCCCGACCCGGTTCGGGATTTTTCTTTTTATGCGTTCACATTTTCTTCTCGACCCGAACATCATTTATCTCAATCACGGCGCGTTCGGCGCATGCCCGAAGCCGATTTTTGAAGACTACCAGCATTGGCAAGGCGAACTCGAGCAACAGCCGACAGCCTTCATCACCCAAAAATTGCCGCAGTATATAAAGAGGTCAAAAGAAGCGTTGGCCGGATATATCAATTGCGAAGCTGACGATTTTTTCTTTGTGCCCAACCCGACGTTTGCGATCAACGTTGTTATGCGCAGCCTTGATCTGAAACCCGGCGATGAAATCCTTGCGACCAATCACGAATACGGAGCGATGGATCGCACGTGGGATTTCTATTGCAAAAAGACTGGCGCAATATACATCAGGCAGGAAATTTCGCTGCCGATAAAATCGTCGGCGCAAATCATAGACGAATTCTGGAAAGGCTATAATTCAAACACCAAAGTGGTTTTTCTCAATCAGATTTCGAGTGTGACTTCATTGATTTTCCCGGTAAAGGAAATTTGCGAAAAGGCGCAGCAACTCGGGCTGATCGTGATTGTCGACGGCGCACACGTTCCAGGACATATACCGCTTGATATCGCTAAAATCGATGCCGATTATTATACTGGAACGCTCCACAAATGGATGCTGGCGCCAAAAGGGAGTTCGTTTCTTTGGGTGAAGAAGGAATTTCAGGAAAGGCTTGATCCGCTTGTTGTGAGTTGGGGTTATCAAGCCGATTTTCCGAAAAATCAATTTCTCGATTATCATGAATTCAACGGCACGCGGGACATGTCGGCGTTTTTGACCGCACCGGCCGCAATAAAATTTTTGGAAGACAATGACTGGAAGTCGGTTTCGGAAAATTGTAAAGGCTTGATCCGCGCGAACTACAAAAGATTTTGCGACCTCGTCGGCAGCGAACCGATTTGTCCGATAACAGATGAATTCCTCGGCCAGATGTGCAGTATTCCGATCAAAACAGACAAACCCTTTGAGCTCAAAGCAACGTTGACCGACAAATACAAAATCGAAATCCCGGTCATGAAAATAAATGACAGGCTTTTTCTAAGGATTTCGCTCAACGGTTATAATTCAGCGGCTGATCTTGACAAGTTATATTCGGCGCTCAGGGAAATCATCGCCCAAACCGATCTCGTCATATAGTCAGCCTGGCCAGATAATCAAAATGGTCGCCTTCGTAAATGAGTTCACATTGCAAACCATTAGCGTTCGCAGCATTTTGTAGCGTATTGTAATCGAGGTAAAGCCAGTCAAACGGCGCGTCGGTGTCGCCTTTGTAACTCAAGTGAAAAGTCAGTTCGCCGTAATAATCGGTTTCGGTCGGAATCCATTTGCCGCCGTCGTCATCTTCGTCAAACATATAAATGATGTCAGAACTGTCAATCAGGATTTGTCCGGCCGGATTCAATATTGATTTGAACTTTTGCAGGTATTTTGACGTGTTTTTGAGTTTGCCGAAAATGCCCGTGCCGTTCATCATCAGTAAAATCGTATCAAACTTCCCGTCGGCTTCGAGCACGTTTTTTACCGATGCGTTTTTTACGCCGCGGCGTTTGCACGCTTCTATCGCATTTGGCGAGATGTCAATTGAAGTCACATCGAATCCCAATCCCTGTAAATACAAACTATGGCTGCCGGCGCCGCAACCGACATCGAGAACTGAGCCTTTTGCAAGGTCTAAAGCTTTTTGTTCGATTTCAGGCATATCGTCATAGCCTCGAAACAAATAGGCGACACTCATTTCATCGGGTTCGGAAATCGAAGTTTCGGTAATCAAATCTTCGGGATCATTGCCGGTTTGGAAATCGAGAATGGCCTGGCCCATCAAATCTTTTACAGTATTCATTGGTTTGTGTAATTTTGTCCCATGCAGATTTTCCTGAAACAATTGCCGAGGCTCGCCAAAGATAAGCATAACGAGAACAAGAAGTATTTCGACAAGCTCAAAAAGAACGCGCCGAAAAATCTTGATTATGCCATGCAGGATCTT
>JAEWLD010000191.1 GCA_023393485.1 Bacteroidota bacterium | reverse complement strand
AGCCTACGATCATCACGTCGTTGATGTGACCGTTGGTAACGCTCATTGTCGTTTCTCCATCAAAATCGACCAACGTGCCTGAGAACGTTCCTGAAAGTTTGCCGGTTTCCAGGTTAAGATCGGTGATTGTCAGGGTGAAACTTCCACCGTCTTCGTCACTGCCGTACATACCTGTCATGCCTTGCATTACGGAAAGCGAGCCTTCTGCATCCCATCCCGAGAAAGTATAAGTGCCTTCAGCAAGATTGTCAATCGGAAATACGATAGTAATACTCGAATTGTCAGACAGTCTCATTCCCATGATCTGCAACGTCGTTCCGCCGCCGAATCCGCTGTTGTCCTGAACACTGACTACTGCGCCGCCATTCATTGAAGCCCATGCTTCCCCGTTGAGGTCGGCGGTGATGTTTCCGCTTAATCCTGGAGTTTCGCCATCGCCGTCACCATCGCTGGAGCAAGAATAAAAAGTTGTAAATAAGGCAATGAATGCCAGGGAAAGAAGTTTTTTCATAAAGTGGGAAAATTGGTTAGTGGCGGCAATATAACAAAAACATCCGATTCCCAAATTGAGGCCGGAAAAATAAACTACAATTTGGCTTGCAGTTCTTTAATGGTATCGCGGTATTTCGCAGCTTGCATAAAGTCGAGGTCTTTGGCCGCTTTCTCCATCGCTTTTTTGGCGTCCTTGATTTTTTTCTCGATTTCAGGTTTTGTGAGGTATTGATTTTCAGGCTCCGAAGCCTTGGCGTCGCGTTTTTCAAGATATTGCGTCGCAACCGAATTGCGTCCGAGCGCGCTTTCGATCTTTTTATTGAGCGCCTGAGGAACGATGTTGTTTTCGAGATTGTACGCCATTTGTTTTTCGCGTCGGTAGTTGGTTTCGTCGATCGTCCTTTGCATGCTGTCGGTAATCGTGTCGGCGTACATGATCGCCTTGCCGTTGACGTTACGCGCGGCACGACCAACGGTCTGGGTCAGCGACCGATTGCTCCGAAGGAAACCTTCCTTGTCGGCATCGAGAATCGCGACCAGCGATACTTCAGGCAAGTCCAGGCCTTCGCGCAAGAGGTTGACGCCGATCAAAACATCGAACAAACCTTTTCGCAAATCCTGCATGATCTCGACCCGCTCAAGGGTATCGACTTCGGAATGGATGTAACGGCAACGGATAGCTACTTTTGTCAAATACTTGGTCAGCTCTTCGGCCATTCGTTTGGTCAAAGTCGTCACCAAAACGCGCTCGTCGACTTCGACACGCTGCTGGATTTCCTCGATCAGGTCGTCGATCTGGTTCTTGCTCGGGCGCACTTCAATGACCGGATCAAGCAGTCCGGTCGGGCGGATGACCTGTTCGACATAAATGCCTTCGGATTTGTCCATTTCATAATCGGCAGGTGTCGCAGAAACGTAGACAACCTGGTTTTGCATGGCTTCGAATTCCTCAAACTTCAGCGGCCGGTTGTCCATCGCGGCCGGCAACCGGAAACCGTATTCGACGAGATTTTCCTTGCGCGAACGGTCGCCGCCATACATCGCATGGACTTGCGAAATCGTGACGTGGCTTTCATCGACGACCATCAGGAAATCTTTCGGAAAATAATCGATCAGACAGAACGGGCGCGTGCCAGGCAAACGTCGGTCAAGATAGCGCGAATAGTTTTCGATGCCCGAACAATAACCGAGTTCGCGGATCATTTCCAAATCGAAATTCGTACGTTCTTCAAGCCGTTTGGCCTCAAGGTGTTTGCCGATCGAGTTGAAATAATCGACCTGTCTGACCAAATCCTGCTGGATTTCCCAAATGGCCTGATGCAGGACATCGGGCGAGGTCACAAACATATTGGCCGGATAAATATTGAGTTTGCTGTATTTTTCAAGCACGCGCGAGGTTTTGGCATCGAACGCTTCGATTTCCTCGATTTCGTCGCCGAAAAAGTGGATGCGGAAAGGTTCGTCGCCATAACTCGGGAAAACTTCAACCGTATCGCCTTTGATGCGGAAAGTGCCGGGTGTGAAATCGGCTTCGGTACGCGCGTAAAGGCTTTGAACCAGGCGGTGAAGCAATTTGGTGCGCGAAATCACTTCGCCGTTTTTGATCGAAATCACGTTTTTCTGGAATTCAACCGGGTTTCCGATGCCGTACAAACAAGACACCGACGCCACGACCAACACATCCCGACGACCTGAAAGCAGGGCAGAAGTTGTCGAGAGCCGCATTTTTTCGAGCTCTTCATTGATTGACAAATCCTTTTCGATATACAAGCCCGTGACCGGAATGTACGCTTCAGGCTGATAATAATCGTAGTATGAAACGAAGTACTGAACCGAATTGTTCGGGAAAAACTGCTTGAATTCAGAATAAAGCTGTGCCGCGAGCGTTTTGTTATGCGCGAGCACGAGCGTTGGGCGCTGGACTTCCTGGATCACATTGGCCATCGTAAAGGTTTTGCCCGATCCGGTCACGCCGAGAAGCGTCTGGAATTTTTCGCCGTTTTTGATGCCGGCCGACAATTTTTCTATTGCCTGCGGCTGGTCGCCCATCGGTTTGTAGTCTGAAATTACTTCGAATTTCATAGCGGAAGTTTACACAAATATAGGCAAACACGGCCGATGAAAAAAGGCGTTTTGTTTTCCTTAAGAATGATTTTCGGCCCAAAAAAGCCGCCGTCTCACTGGCTTACCACTTACCGTAGAAACTAGTGATATCGAAATAGTAGCTGACTTCTTCGCCGCCGGGTGTTACGAGCGTCAACACATCGTAGTGTTTCGAGCCTTTTGAAATCAGTCCCTGGCTTTTCATTTGGCAGTCGGGGCAATGTTTTCGGGCAAACTCGTATTCTTTTTCGATGCTTGAGACTTTGACCGCCTTTTCAATTGAGCTGCCGTCCCGGGCGTCAGACGCTGCGCCCGATGAAGATTTACAGCCGGACAATGCCATTGCGGACACAACGGCAAATATGGTGAGGGATTTTTTGATCATTCTGCTTTGGTTTAGGTGATGGCGCAATATATAAAATGTTTATATTTAAAGTATGCGTATCAGTTTCAAAATCCGGAAACGTCACATCGCGTTTGCGATTCTCTGTTCATATATTATTTTTTGCCAGGCGTGCATGACCATGCGAACGAGCAGGCGCGAAACGAAGACCTTTTTCAACGACGCCAAAATCCCATATGTGGATTCGACGGCGATCGTCAGCGGCAATCCGATACACTTTATTAAGACCGGCGATGAAAATCTTCCGACGCTTTTTTTCGTACACGGCTCGCCCGGCAGCTGGGACGCTTACAAGGATTACCTCAAAGATTCGTTGCTGCTCAGGAAATACCGGATGATCGCGATCGATCGTCCGGGTTTTGGCTATAGCCATTTCGGGCGGGCCGAAAATCTCCGGACGCAATCAGATTGGATTACCGCGTTTATCGCGCGGCAACGCAATGGCAAACCGATGGCGCTGATCGGGCATTCGCTTGGCGGGCCGGTCGTGGCAAAACTCGCGACGATGCATCCGGATTGGTATGCCGATGTCGTAATTCTTGCCGGCGCGCTCGATCCTAAGGCCGAACAACCCGAAAAATGGCGT
Source organism: Bacteroidota bacterium (assembly GCA_023393485.1). Taxonomy (GTDB): domain Bacteria; phylum Bacteroidota; class Bacteroidia; order Flavobacteriales; family Flavobacteriaceae; genus Flavobacterium. The sequence goes on along the minus strand of JAEWLD010000191.1, from coordinate 103 downwards.
CATTACGCGATGACGATGCCATTTCGCTGGCTGATTCCCGGCGCATTGCGTCCGTCAAACGATGAATTATGGTATTTTAAGACCGATTTGTACGGGCTTGCTT
>JAEWLD010000187.1 GCA_023393485.1 Bacteroidota bacterium | reverse complement strand
CTTCTGTAGCCGACGTACATCAGTGCTTTGTCTGCCGTCATTTTTTTGACCTCGACAAAATAACGTGTTCCGTTTCCAACGAAATCAGGACTGATCACATTCAGATTGATATACACGGCAAGTGGGCACATCAAAGCCGCAAATACAGACAACACGATTCCCGACAAAAACAATTGTGTCCAATTGGCCCGGTCGTGGAAATAGTGTTTTTGCTTGTCCCTGATCGCGAAAATGTAAATGGGAATGCTGACAAGCCAGAACAACATCGAAAACAACATCTGGCTGCCGATTTTATCGTCGTGATAACCGAGCGCTTTTTCCAAAACGTTCCAAAGCAACGACGCGAGCGTGAAAATTACAGCCCAGGTGAATTCAATCGTAAACTTCTTCATTTGGTGGATTTGATGTCAAATTTAAGCGTTTATTTTGAGCCGATGGACATCGCCTCGATGTGTTTTGCTATTTTTGTAAAAAAACCAACCAATGGAATTTCTCTCACAAACCTGGCCCTGGTACGTTGCCGGGCCGCTTATTGGGCTTATCATGCTGACGCTCATTTATTTCGGTAAAGTTTTCGGAATGTCAACCAACTTGCGGTCACTGTGTTCAATGGCCGGCGCCGGGAAATATGTGCCGTTTTTCCAGTTTGACTGGCGCGCGCAAATGTGGAATTTCGCAGTCGTGATCGGTGCGATGATCGGCGGTTTCGTAGCCGTCCATTACATGGCCGATCCATCAAACGTCGCGATCAATCCTGAAACCATCGGCGAGCTGCAGAAAATGGGCATCGAGCCGCCATTTGGCCGTTTGTTGCCTGAAAGTATTTTCGGGAACGAAGCCTTTAGCTCACCAAAGATGATTTTTATCCTGACCGTCGGCGGGGTTTTGATCGGTTTTGGAAGCCGTTATGCGGGCGGTTGCACTTCGGGTCACGCGATTTCCGGGCTGAGCAATCTTCAAGTGCCATCGCTAAAAGCTGTGGTTGGTTTTTTTGTAGGCGGATTGATCATGTCCTGGTGGATTTTGCCGATGATATTCTAGAAGCGGCCACCAGCTAGTTGCTAGCGGCTGGATGAAATGACAAATAGGACCATCGAATTTAGTAAAGACAAATATCGTTGACAGTGCAGACTTGCAGCTTCCAGCGACTAACCACCAACAACTAACCACTAAAAAATGAAAGCACTCAAATATCTTCTCGTCGGATTCATTTTCGGAATCATACTTACAAAAAGTGAAGCCGTTTCATGGTATCGCATTTATGAAATGTTCCATTTCCAGTCGTTTCATATGTATGGCATCATCGGTTCTGCCATCGCTGTCGGGGTGATTGGCGTCCAATTGATCAAACGCAAAAACGTTAAAGATATCAAAGGCAAGCCGATTGTGATTTCAGATAAAGAACCCGGCTCTTACCGCTATTGGATCGGCGGATTGTTTTTCGGACTCGGCTGGGCGCTTGTCGGCGCATGTCCCGGACCGATCTTCATCATGCTTGGCGCAGGCTTTTTGCCGATGATCTTCATTTTGGTCGGCGCGCTGATCGGCACATTCATTTATGGCGTCGTCAAAGATTACCTGCCGCACGGGTATTGGCGCAAGCATTTGAATAAGTAATTGGTTTACAGCCCAACACATTATAATTTATTCTTAAAAATACTAATGCGCCAACGGTTTGCGTTATCGATTTTATATTTTTGAACCATAACTATAACCTAAATACAATGAAGAAGATCAAATTTTTAGCAGTTGCACTGGCCGTTGGCGCGCTTTCGTTTTCGTGCAGCAGCGATGACAATGAAAACCCGCTTGGCGGCGATTTGACCGCGAAATGGAACGTCGTGAAAACCGTGCTCTCGGTTTCAGGCGAAGATTACGTTACGAATTACGAATCAAACGAACCCGGTTGTGACAAAAATTATATTGAATTTACCGACGACGGTCATGTGAATGACGTGATTTATTTCCATAATGCGTCAAACGTCTGCACCGAAGATGCCGCGACGCCGCAAGAATATACCCGTACCGACAATACTTTGACCATTGCCGGCGGCGAATACGGCGGAACTTATGAAATTACGAAACTCACCAATTCCGAACTGCAAATTACCCAGACTTCTACCGCGGGCGGTTTGACAACTGAAACAACAGTTTATTTCAGTAAAGCAGCCAACCAATAGTATCCAAAACGTTGGAAATGACAAAGCCCTCAACCGAGGGCTTTTTTTATATGATTTCAGCGCTGAGTCCGGCTTCAAGCAATTGGGTACATTGCGGAATCAGTTCCTTGAGCGGACCGGTCTTGACCGTGCATTTGCCCGTGTAATGGATGATCAGCGAACATTGTTCGGCCTGTTCGGCAGTATGCCTGCAAACACGAACCAATGTGTCAATGACGTGGTCAAAAGTGTTGACGTCGTCGTTGTAAATAATGATTTCGTTATTGGTAACCAGGGTTTCGGCGAGCGCCAATTCCTCCTGCAATTTTTCTTTTGCGGACATTTCGGTAAGATTTAAAGCCAGCTACTAATTTACGTATTTTAATGAAACCCAATTGTTCCTGCCGAGCTTTTTAACAAACTTCAGCCCTTTTGAAGTACATGATTCATCAATGGCAGGAATGTCCTGCTCGTAAAAACCGCTGAGGAAAAGAATGCCGCCTTTGTTCAGGGAATCGACGTATGCCGGCATGTCATTAAGCAAAATATTGCGGTTGATGTTTGCGATGATCACGTCGTAGGATTTTCCCTGGAGAAGCGCCGCATCGCCTTCGTGAACCGTTATCTGCGAACAACCGTTCCGTTCGGCGTTTTCAATCGAATTCAGGTAACACCAGTTATCGATATCAATCGCATCAATCGGGCCGGCGCCTTTCATTTCCGCTAAAATGGCCAGAATAGCCGTGCCGCAACCCATGTCGAGCGTCTTTTTTCCGTTGACATCGGTTTCAAGCAAATGCTGGATCATCATGTGCGTGGTTTCGTGATGGCCTGTGCCGAAGCTCATTTTGGGTTCGATGACGATGTCGTACTGCGCATCGGTTTTCGGGTGAAACGGCGCTCGCACATGGCATTTTCCGTCAACGTCAATCGGCTCAAAATTTTTTTCCCATTCTTCATTCCAGTTGACTTGTTCAATTTCCTCAACCTTATAGCTGATTGTAAATTCAGGCGATTGGAGAATGTATAAATCGTCCAGAATGTCCTTTGTCCAAAACTCTTTTTTGATGTAGGCAACAATCCCGAAATCACTTTCGATGAAGCTTTCGAACGGTTTTTCGCCGAGTTCGGCAATCAGGATCTCGGAGCCGAGTTCTTTGGGTTCAATCGTAAAATGATAGCCGAGATACGTGTGCATAACCAAAAATTTCCGCAAAGGTAATATTATCTTAATATTGGTACGGGGCAATTAACATTAAATTTGCCGCCAACCAACACACAACTAATGTTTTCTTAACATGAGAAAATTCGCCTTGCTATTCGCACTGGTTCCATTCATTTCGCAAGCCCAGGAAATCAAAATCGTCAGGAATCACCATGACAATGATTTAAAGCTGACTTCTGTGCCGTACTACAATTTTGGAAAAGGCGTGGGAATCACATCGCCGGACAGTTTGTTTCAGTTCAATATCCGTTTTAGGATGCAGGACAGGCTGACTTATTTTGACAACGAAGATCAGGATGCATTCTACGAAGCACAGGTGCGCCGTCTGCGTTTGCGTTTCGACGGCTTTGTCGGGAACCCGAAATTTCTGTATGTCATCCAGCTTTCATTTGGCGCTGGCGATGTCGGGAGCGAAAAGCCGGGCGAGAACCTGAACGTGATCCGCGATGCGGTCTTTTACTATAAACCGAATCAACACTGGCAGGTTGGTTTTGGCGTGACGAAACTTCCCGGAACGCGGCAAACCGTCAATTCATCGGGCGCGCTTCAGCTTACTGACCGTTCAATCAACAATGTTAAGTTCGGGATTGATCGTGATTTCGGTTTCCATGCGGCGAACATCAATGAGTTCGACGACAGGTTTTCCTATAATTTCAAAGGTGCGGTAACATTGGGCGAAGGCCGGAATTGGACGACGAACACTTCTAATTCGACCGTTAAGGACAACGACGGATTATCATTTACCGGGAAAGTCGAGTTATTGCCGTTTGGCAAATTCAAAAAAGACGGACACTATTTTGAAGGCGATTTGCTGGGCGAGGAAAAACCCAAACTAATGGTCTCAGCAGCGTACAACATCAATCAAAAAGCGCGTAAGACCTTCGGGCAGACCGGCGACCTGCTTTATGAAGCGCGTGACATCAATACGGTACTGCTCGACGCGATTGCCAAATATAACGGATGGGCGGCGATGATGACCTATATGCGCCGCGACTCAGATGATCCTATTACCGTGAATCCGTCAGATGCTTCGCTTTCACGCGCGGTTTTCAACGGCGGGGGAATGGATTATCAACTGAGTTATTGTTTTGCGAAGAAATATGAACTTGTCGCGCGCTATTCGATCCAAAAAGTGGCCGATGAAATCAAAGAGTTTTCGCCCGACACAGACCAATTTTCATTTGGGGTCAACAAATACATTTGGGAACATGCGCTTAAACTCCAGGCGGAATTTACCACCGAGAAGCAACAATATTCCGACAACACCGGCAGAAACAATTGGTATTTGCGGTTTCAGGTGGAAATTGGGATCTAACCGGATTGTAAAAAAAAGAGACTCTGAATTTAATTCAGAGTCTCCAACCTTTATCACCGGTTCAAACCGGCTCAATTCTCAGCCTTGTCCTGGTTTTCTTCAGGCTTGAGCTTAAAAATGAAAATCTTGTTATACCTTTTGTCGTTTGCCTCATAAAGATACGTGAAGGTATGGTCATCAGGGTTGAACGTCAGTTTTGACTTCAGGGTTTTTGAGCGCAATTGCCAGGTTGGCTGTTTTTTCTCGTTAATCGAAAAAGCCTGGATTGAGCCGTGGTACAAACGCGCCACGCCGTCGTCAACCATACTGATGGAAATATAGCCATTGCTTCGCGAACCGATTTCACGGATATCGATCACCGAGTTTTCAAACTCGTTCTCCTTCATGATGTACGAATTGCTGGCATCGCTCCAAACGTAATACTGGCGCGTGTCCGAAGTGTATCGCGTTTGCGAGTCTGTTTGGGCCGAAATTACGGCGCTGAGCATAAGTGCTGCGGATAATATCAACTGCTTCATTGTGATAGATTGTGTTTGGGCAGTGACAAATATAGAAAGGCTGTTCGATAAACAGCAAAAAAAGCCGATGATTAACACTTTTTCAGAAAAATGAAGCAAGTTTTCTTACAAGTAAGTCAAACCGCTTTTGCAATCGCAGAAAAATCAGAGGCTTTCAAAGCCGCGCCGCCAATCAGTCCGCCATCAACATCTGGCTTTGAAAATATGTCGCGCGCGTTGTCTGGCTTGACGCTGCCGCCGTATAAGATAGACACATCGTCAGCGATGTCGCTGCCGTATTGTTTGCGGACAGTTTCCCGAATAAAAGCATGCATCTCCTGGGCTTGCTCCGGCGATGCGGTTTCACCTGTGCCGATGGCCCAAACCGGCTCGTAGGCCAGGATAATTTGCTCCCAGTCTTTGGCTTCAAGATGGAACAGCCCGTCGCGCAATTGGTTCTCGACGATATTGAAATGATTTCCGG
>JAEWLD010000183.1 GCA_023393485.1 Bacteroidota bacterium | reverse complement strand
GACTATGTAATCGTTTACTGCGGCAACGTCAATCGTACTTTTTTTACCCATGTTGTTATCAGGAATTAAAAACGGGAAAGCGTATATTTGCACCGGATTTCTGGTGTCGCCAACCGTAATCAGGGCTAAATTAACGAAGAAATGAAGAAAGTTTTTATATTATTTTTCTTATTTATTGCAATAACTGCGTGCGACAGGAAAAGCAAAACCGAAAAAGCGGTCGAGGAAATCCCGATGACCATCCAGATTGAGCGCTTCGACAAGATATTTTACCAGACTAAACCTGAGGATTTCCCGGCTTTGCGCGCCAAATATCCAAAGTTCTTCACCGGTGAGGACGCCATTTGGACCGAAAGGCTTTCAAACCCGATGTGGCGCGAGCTTTACAATGAAGTCCAGAAGAAATATGGCAATTTCGGCAGGCAACAAACCGAAATCGAAGAGTTGTTCAAACATATCAAGTACTATTTCCCGACTACGCCAACGCCCAAAGTCATTACGGTGATCGGCGAAGTAAACCCGGCCAACAAAGTGGTTTATACCGATGGCCTAGCGTTGATTTCGCTTGAGCTGTATCTCGGCGCGGCGCATCCGTTTTATGCCGACATCTATCAGTACGAAAGGCAGAATTTAACCGAAAGGCAGATGATGCCCGATATTGCCGCGGCGTTTCTTCAGACAAAAGTGCCGCCGGCCAAAGACAACATGCTGATTTCATCGATGATTTATTACGGCAAACAATTGTATGTGAAAGATTTGCTGCTTCCCGAATACGATGACGCCGAAAAAATCGGTTATACGCCCCAGCAGCTCACCTGGTGTCAGGAATTCGAAAGCTACATCTGGCGTTATTTCATTGAAAACAAGCTTCTTTACGATACTGATTCAAAATTGCCGTCGCGCTTTATTACGCCTGCGCCTTTTTCAAAATTCTATCTCGAGATCGACAATGACTCGCCGGGCCGCGTCGGGCAATGGGTCGGCTGGCAGATCGTAAGGTCGTTTATGGAAAACAACGATGTGCCTTTGCAGGAAATGCTCAAACTCGACGCGCGCGAAATTTTTGAACGCTCACGTTATAAACCAAAGAAAATCGATGAAAAACAATAATACTTCAGACATAAACATCCATATTGGACTCGATGAAAACCGTGTGCCCGAAACCCTGAGTTGGACGGCAGAAGACGGCGGCGTAGAAAACCAGGCGGCCAAAGCGTTCCTTTTGTCAATTTGGGACGGCAATGCAAAAGAATCGCTCAGGATTGACCTTTGGACCAAGGACATGCCGGTCGATGAGATGAAAGTGTTTTTTCATCAGACGCTTGTGGCGATGTCGGATACATTCCAGCGCGCTACCGGCGACGAGAAGATGGCCGGAACCATGCGTGACTTCTGTGCCTATTTCGCCGAGAAACTCGAATTGATGAAATAAATTTTCGCTGGTTGTCAATTGATTTGAAAACTTCGCTATATTGCCGGCCAACTTTTAAACCAATAAGAATGAGAAATCCTTACAAACTGGCTTTTTTGGCTTTGGCTGCGTTTGCATTCGGCTGTAGCAGTGACAGTGACGGCGGATCTGAAGACAATCCGGCGTTCGCAATGACAGCGAAGCTTAACGGCACAACGTTCCAGGCCAACAATCCGTTCAACGGAAACGACTTTTCAACCACCAACATCTGGAGTTACTATCCAATCGAGGATTATGTGATGCTTCAGGGCAGGCAAGGCGGCATTTGGGGCAACCCTGAAATCAATATCTGGCTCAAGCGCAGTGACATTGCCGTTGGCACGTACACGATCGGGCAGGAAACGTTTGATACGCCGCCATCGCATTTCATTGATTTGATTGACAATTCAAACGACATTTCAGAGAATACGAAAAGCGGAACAATTACCATTACCGAAGTCAATACGTCGTCAAAAATCGTTAAAGGAACATTCCAGTTTACAACTGTTGAAGATTTGGAAAATCCGTCTGCGCCAATTGATTTCAATGTGACCGACGGTACGTTCCGTTACAAATACGAAGAATAAGTACGCGTTGCTGTTCAATAGAAAAAGCCGGCTCATTGTCGGCTTTTTGCATTAGAAAGTGCTTTCGTTTTTGAAAATTTCCTGGTTCAGGTCGTCGATATAATCGAGTAATTCTTCTTTGCCGGCGCCGGTTTCCGACGATGTCACAAAGTATTGCGGCATTTCGGACCAATTGTTAGCCAGCATTTGTTTCCGATAGGCCGCAACGTGGGAATCGACCTTCGTCTTCCCGATTTTGTCGGCCTTGGTAAAAATGATGCAGAACGGAATTTCGCTCTCGCCGAGCCATTCCATGAACTCGAGATCGATTTTTTGGGCTTCGAGCCTGATGTCGATCAGCACGAAACCGCAAACAAGCTGCTGCCGTTTTTCAAAATAATCGGTGATGAATTGCTGGAAAGTCGCCTTGGCCTTTTTCGACACGCGCGCGTAGCCATAGCCCGGCAAGTCGACCAAAAACCAGTTCGCATTGATCTTGAAGTGGTTGATCAGTTGCGTTTTTCCCGGTCTTCCCGATGTTTTTGCCAATGATTTGTGGTTGGTCAGCATATTAATCAACGACGATTTACCGACGTTTGACCGCCCGATGAATGCGTATTCAGGCAGAAAATCCTTAGGGCATTTTTCCACTTCGGAGTTGCTGACCACAAATTCTGCGGAAGTGATTTTCATCAGTGATTGATTTCCGGATTCTTTTTGAGCCATTCGAACATGATCCGATTGAATTCGTCGGGATGTTCCATCATCGCTGCATGGCCGCATTTTTCAATCCAGTAGAGCGACGAATTCGGAAGCTTTGCATGGAATTCCTCTGCGACTTCAGGCGGCGTGACTTTGTCGTTTCGCCCCCAAATGATGCAGGTCGGAACGTGCATTTTCGGCAAATCCTTGGCCATGTTGTGACGGATTGCGCTTTTGGCGATGGTCAGCGTCTTGATTAATTTGAGCCGGTCGTTTGCTACGGCGTAGACTTCGTCTATGATTTCTTTTGTCGCGACTGCGGGATCATAGAAAACATCGCGCGCCTTTTCAGTGATGTAGTTGTAATCGCCGCGCCGCGGATAACTGTCTCCCATTGCACTTTCATACAATCCCGAACTTCCCGTAATGACAAGCCCGGCCATTTTTTCAGGGTACATTTTGGCGTGGTACAAGGCGATGTGCCCGCCAAGCGAATTGCCGAGCAGAATTACCCGCTCAAACTTCTTGTAAGTGATAAAATCCTTTACGTATTTGGCGAAAGCCTTGACGTTTGTCTTGAGGATATTCATCGTGTAGATCGGCAGCTCGGGAATCACGACTTTGTAGCCGTGCCTGGGGAAAAATTCGGCGACGCCGTCAAAATTGCTCAAGCCGCCCATCAGGCCGTGCAGCACCACGATCGGCGTGCCTTCGCCTGCTTCAAAATACTTGTATTTTCCTTCTTTTACAAGATTGTGTTCCATTCCCAAATCGCTTTCAGATTGTGACAAATATAAGATTTTAACACCAATTCAATCCCGCCCGAAAGTGATTTCAACCCAATCTTTGTTAACAACCTCAAAATCAGGCCTGGCAAAAATCGACGATTGTGACTTCTTGCATTTTTTTCTCGCTTTTTGATCAGTTCACGTCAAATCCACAAACAAACATTTCCGGGTACCAGATTTCTTAACAATTCGTTAAAAAACAGCAGTTAGCGGAATTGCGGCAGCACGGAAACTTTTGGTGTTAAAGTGGTAAAACTTATCAACAAAGTGGGATTAAATGGTAAAATGTGGGAATTAATTGTATATTTTTGCTGCAAATCACCGTGACAAAGTGGAATCATTCATCGGGACATACGAGTGCAAAATCGACAGCAAAGCCAGGCTGCTCGTGCCTGCGCCGCTCAAAAAGCAACTGAGCGCCTCACTTCAGGACGGTTTTGTCCTGAAGCGCGCCGTATTTCAGCCGTGCCTTGAATTGTACCCGATGAGCGAATGGAATGCCGTCATGCAAAAGGTCAACAAGCTCAACCGCTTCGTCAAGAAAAATGATGATTTCATCCGGCGCTTTACCGCAGGGGTGAAAGTGGTCGAGATCGATAGCCTGGGCCGTTTGCTGATTCCGAAAGATTTGCTTGCTTTTTCGAAAATCGCCAAAGACATCGTGCTCAATACCAAAGTCAACATCGTTGAGATTTGGGATAAAGACTTGTACGAAAAGGCGATTGATGATTCAGTGGTCGACTTTGCGGAACTGGCCGAAGATGTAATGGGAAATGTTAATGACGACGACAATGGAATATCATAATCCGGTACTACTCAAAGAATCGGTTGAAGGGCTCAATATCAAGCCCGACGGCGTCTATGTCGATGTCACTTTTGGCGGCGGCGGTCATTCCCGTGAAATCATGTCAAGACTTGGCGATGGCGGAAAACTCTTTGCGTTTGACCAGGACGAAGACGCTTTGGCCAATGCAATCCCCGATGACCGGTTTACGCTGATCAATGAAAATTTCCGTTTCATCAAGCGTTTTCTCCGTTTTCACGGCGTGCGTGAGGTTGACGGCATTTTGGCTGACTTGGGCGTTTCGTCGCACCAGTTCGACGTTCCCGAGCGCGGATTCTCGACGCGTTTTGAAGGTGATTTAGACATGCGGATGAGCCGGAAAAATGCACTCAGCGCCTACAAGGTCGTCAATGAGTATGACGAGACCAACTTACGTCGCGTGTTCCTCGAATACGGCGAACTAAAAAATGCGCCGGTCATTGCAAGACTGATTCTCGAAGCGCGCATTCAAAGGCCGATCAAAAATACCGAACAACTCAAGTTTGTGCTTGCGAAAGTACTGCCGCCGCACAAAGCCAACAAAATACTGGCGCAAATCTATCAGGCCATCCGGATTGAAGTCAATCAGGAAATGGAAGTGCTCAAGGAATTTCTCGGGCAATCACTTGAGATTCTGAAACCCGGCGGGCGATTGAGCGTGATTTCATACCATTCGCTTGAAGACAGGCTGGTCAAAAGGTTTATCCGCAACGGCATGTTTGAAGGCGAACCCGAGCGCGATTTTTACGGCAATTTTTCAGTTCCGTTCAAATCGATCGAAAAGCTGATCGTGCCCGATGAAGCTGAAATCGCGCAAAACAACCGCGCGCGCAGTGCCAAACTCAGAATCGCAGAAAAAATATAATGAAGACGAATATCTACGACATACTCAAAGCCCGGTTCCTGATCAAGGAAGATGCGCTGAAGAATTGGCGTTTCATCGTCTTTTTGATCGTGCTTGCGATTATCATGATTGCCAACACGAATCATTATGAGCAACGTGTGATGTATATGGCCAAGTTGTCTGATGAAGTGAAAGAGCTGCGTTCGGAATTCGTCGACCGCCGGTCTGAACTGATGAAACTCAAAATGGAATCGACGGTCGCCAGTGAAATGGAAGCCAAGAAAATCTTCCCGTCGCCTGTGCCGCCAACCAAAATAGAAGTCAAAAAAGAAGAAAGCGATAGTTTCTGGAGCAGGTTATGGCAATAGATGAAAAGAACATATCGTACCGCATTTACCTCGTCGGGTTCGGGATGCTGCTGATGGCGATCGCAATTACCATCAAGCTGACCAACATCCAATGGGTAGAAGGCGATTATTACCGCAAACTCGCCAAAGAGCGCTCGGTCAGGAATTTTGTCATTCCTGCCAACAAAGGCAATATTTATTCGGCCGATGGCAGTTTGCTCGCAACCTCAATTCCGAACTATGACGTGCGTTTCGATGCCATTGCGCCAAAGGCAGGCGATTTCGAAGAAAACATTTCGGCGCTTGCAGATTCGCTTTCGATGATGTCGGGCAAGCCTGCGAGCGGGCATTTGATGGAACTGCGCCGCGCACGGTCTTCCAAAAACCGCTATTTTCTCATCGCGCGCGGCTTGAGCTATACACAATATATGCGGCTCAAGTCATTTCCGCTGTTCAGGCTCGGTGCATATAAAGGCGGAATCATCACAGAGCAGAAAACGGTCCGCAAACACCCGGTTGGCGAAATTGCCGAAAGGACGATCGGGTACGAACGCGCCAATCCCGAAACCGGCAAGACAGAAGGCAAAGGCATCGAGCTTGCGTTCAGCAAATACCTCAATGGCAAAGACGGCAAGATTCTCAAACAGAAAATCGCCAAAGGCCAATGGAAACCGATTCGCGACGTCAATGAAGTCGATCCCCAGGACGGTTATGACATCATTTCGACAATCGACGTCTATATCCAGGACATCGCGCACCACGCGCTATTGAAGTCGCTCAAGGAATATAAAGCCAATCACGGATGCGTTGTCGTGATGGAAACCAAAACCGGCCGCATCCGCGCGATTTCAAATCTCGGCAAACTCAATCCGGCAGACAGTACTTATTTTGAGACGCAGAATTACGCGGTCGCCGAATCTCATGAACCGGGTTCGACCTACAAACTTGCCGATATGATGGCGTTGCTCGAAGACAAAAAGGTAGACACCAGCGCGGTCTATGACAGCAATGGCGGAACCGTTATCTATTCCGGTAAAAAAGTCCGGGACTCGCATGAAGGCGGTTACGGAAAAATTTCGTTGGCGCGCGGTTTTGAAGTGTCGTCGAACACCGTTTTGGTACAGGCCGTCTATAATGCGTACAATAAAGATCCGAAGCAATTTGTTGACCATCTCAACAATTGGGGATTGAACCAACGGCTCGGTTTGCCTATTCAGGGCGAAGGAAGACCATATGTGCCGCAGCCCGGCGACAAACATTGGAGCGCGATTTCACTGCCGTGGATGGCGTTCGGCTACGGCGTTTCGATCACACCGCTGCAGACTTTGACTTATTACAATGCTGTCGCGAACAATGGCGTGATGGTCAAGCCTCAGTTTGTGTCTGAAATCAAGGAATGGAACCGCACAATCAAAAAATTCAAACCGGAGATCATCAATCCGAAAGTTTGCTCCGATGAAACGCTGGCCAAACTGCGGGCGGTTTTGGAGAATGTGGTCAAGAAAGGAACAGGCCAGAAATTCTACTCAAAAGATTTTTCGATGGCCGGCAAAACCGGGACGGCGCAGGCCAATTACAATCGCAAGGACGGCGTTGGAAAGCATTACATCTCGTCGTTCGTCGGATATTTCCCTGCCGATAAGCCAAAGTATTCGTGCATTGTCGTAGTTCATGACCCAGACACGTCGCGAAACAATTATTACGGTGCCGACGTTGCCGGGCCGGTGTTCAAACGCATTGCGCAGAAAATCTTTACTGATTTGCCGTCGACCAACGCAGTCAAAAACCTGAACACAAGAAATCCGATACAAGAAAAAAATTACGCCCTATACAACGACAAAGCAAACCAGAATTATCAGGTCGTGCCAAATGTTCAAGGCATGGCAGGCATGGACGCCGTGTCATTGCTTGAGAATCTCGGCATCAAGGTCAAGGCGATCGGCACCGGAAAGGTCAGGAAACAATCGCTCAGGCCAGGCGAGGCATTGGCTAACAACAAAACCATTACGCTCGAATTATTGTGATCAATCTCAAAGACATATTATATAAGGTAGGCATCGAAGCGGTGAAAGGCTCAACCGATGCCGTCATTGGGCAAATCCATTTCGATTCGCGCCAGATTGCTGAAAACGATGTATTTGTCGCTATCCGCGGCACTGTGTCTGACGGCCACGACTTTATAGAAAAAGCGATTGACCAAGGCGCAATCGCGGTTGTATGCGATACATTTCCTGCGGTTATCGTCACAGGAATCACTTACATCCAGGTCAAGGATACCAACTCGGCGCTGGCATTTATCGCTGCAAATTATTACGGCAATCCGTCGCACCACTTAAAGTTGGTCGGAATTACCGGGACAAACGGCAAGACAACCGTCGCTTCGTTACTTTTCCAACTTTTCCGTAAGGCTGGATATAAGACGGGATTGATTTCTACTGTCCGCGTCATGGTTGACGACCTTGAGCACAAAGCGACGCACACTACACCCGATCCGCTGACGATCAATCGCCATCTCGCCGAAATGGTCGAAGCCGGAGTGGATTATTGTTTTATGGAAGTTTCCTCGCATGGCATTCACCAGAAGCGGACCGAGGCTTTGGAGTTTACAGGCGGGGTTTTTACCAATCTGTCTCACGATCATCTGGATTACCACGCCACGTTTGCCGATTACCGCGATGTCAAGAAGTCGTTTTTTGATCATTTGCCGCAGTCGGCGTTTGCGCTTTCCAATGTCGATGATAAAAACGGCGTCGTCATGCTGCAGAATACCAAGGCGCGCAAACTGACTTATGCTTTGAAAACCTATGCCGACTACAAAGCGCAAATTCTCGAAAGCCAATTGAGCGGTTTGCTGCTGAAAGTCAATGATAATGAAGTCTGGACGCGGCTCATCGGCACATTCAACGCCTACAATGTGCTCGCGATTTACGGCACGGCCGTCGAGCTCGGTCTCGAAAGCCTTGAAGTATTGCGGTTGCTATCTGAACTCGAAAGCGTTTCGGGACGGTTCCAGTTCATTATTTCAGAAGGGCGCGTCACGGCGATAGTGGATTACGCGCACACTCCCGATGCATTGGAAAATGTATTGAACACAATCAATGACATCCGCACCAAGAATGAACAATTGATCACGGTTGTCGGCTGCGGCGGCGATCGCGACAAAACCAAGCGGCCGGTGATGGCCAATATCGCCACGACGATGAGCAACAAAGTCATTTTGACGTCAGACAATCCGCGCAGCGAAGATCCCGATGACATCATCGCCGACATGGAAAAGGGCGTCGAACCGCAAAATCATCGCAAAACCATCGCGATTACAGACCGCAGACAGGCGATAAAATTGGCGTGCCAGCTCGCGCATCAGGGCGATATTATCCTGATTGCCGGCAAAGGACACGAAACATACCAGGAAATCAAAGGCGTGCGCTACGATTTTGACGACATGGCAACCGTAAAAGAACTATTAATAGATCTGGGAAAATGAGTTGAATTTTAGAACAATGCGGCGAATAGCGGCAGCTAATTCAAAATTTAAAATTTAAAATTCATAATAACAAAAGATATGCTGTACTACTTATTTGAATATCTCGACAAAACCCTCGGCATCCCCGGCGCAGGTGTGTTTCAGTATATCACGTTCCGGTCGGGGTTGGCGGTATTGCTGTCATTGATGATTTCAACAATTTACGGCAAGCGCGTCATCAACTTTTTGCGCCGTTCCCAAGTTGGCGAAACCGTGCGTGAACTCGGGCTCGAAGGGCAAACCCAAAAAGCCGGCACGCCGACCATGGGCGGATTGATCATCATTTTTTCGACGCTGATTCCGGTTTTCCTGCTCGCCAAACTCAATAACATTTACATTGTTTTGCTGATCGTGACCACGCTTTGGATGGGCACGATCGGGTTTGTTGACGACTATATCAAGATATTCAAGAAAGACAAGCAAGGCTTAAAAGGAATTTTTAAAGTAATCGGACAAGTTG
>JAEWLD010000162.1 GCA_023393485.1 Bacteroidota bacterium | reverse complement strand
AATCGGGCCAAAAAGATTCGTTTCAAAATTATTCCTGATTTCTTCCGTTGGAATTTCTTCAAGCGGACCGGTAATGCCCACACCTGCGTTGTTGATCAAAACATCGATTCGTTTTGAGATGCGGATCACTTCGTCTACGGCGCGCCTGATGCTGGCCGAATCGCGTACATCGAGCGCAAGAAGCGGAAACATTGAGTTTGCAATGCGTTCGGGATTCCGGCTCGTACCGTAAACCGTAAAGCCTTTGCGATAAAGATATTCGCCGATTGCTTTGCCGATTCCGGATGATGCGCCGGTAATGAGAACTATTTTCATTAGTGTAATTTGGAAATTTGAGAATTTGAAAATTTGGAAATGAGGAACGTAGTCTTTTAGTCCGGTTCAAAATTAACGAATCTGTATGGACAAACTAAATAAAAAAGGCTTTCATAATTAAAAGCCCTATACTCAGAAACCACTGTTCAAGCATTTTCAAATTTCCAAATTTTCAAATTCCCAAATTCACAAACTCCGATTACTTATACCGCTGGTAATAATACCAAGTCTGCGACACCTGTCCGCCGTGGTTATGATCTACCCTTATTGAATAATACTGATCGCCGATCGCTTTGATGTCATAACTGTCTCCCGGCGGCGCATTGTGCTTGGCGGTATCGTAACGTTTTAAGTCGTCGCACAGCCCCGATTGGTTTTTTGGAATAGCGATTTCGGTAAAATCTGCGCCGGTGACCGTGTAGACCAATTTATAGTTTTTACAGTTGGCCGGTTTGATATTGGCCGTTGCGGGATTGGACTGATAGGCTTCCAATTGCGCTTTGAACGCGTTGAAGTCTGTCCTTATATCGGTTTGCGCGAAACAATAACCAGTTGCGAGCAGGAATAAAAAAAAGACATTTTTCATTTTTTCGGTTTTTAAGTTGGTCAATCGATTTCTTAGCCCGGATGGCAGTGGCAGCCTTTTGCCGAAAAATGCCCGTTTTGCGCGGCGGTGACGGCGACCAGCGGAAGCCGGAAATGCCGCTTTGCAAAATGAATTTTTCAAAAAAGCTAGAACGGACAGCCGGAACAGCTTCAAAATGATATACTTAAAAATAAAAAAAACTTCCGGATGGAAGCGCTAAGGAAATGCTAATGTTATGGCTGGCGGCCGGTAAAAAAATGAAGCTGCGGAAAAATTCTATATTCCAAGTGGACTTGATTTTGGTTTTGAAGTCTTTCCGGCAACGAACAACCGGCCACTAGCAACTAAAACCAAAAAAAATGGCAAGCGACCTACATCGCACCGCTACAACCGCATACCTTTGCTGTGTTCCCACCCTGGAGGATTCTGCAGGAGCTGGTCGTGTAGGACTTGCCGTTGCAAATGTACAATCTTTTTGTATTTTCGCAAGGCTGAAACGCAATAAATACAGATATTTTAACCTTTCCCCATGAAAATATACAAGCTGCTCGGAATCACGTTATTAACCGGCGTCATTGTTTTGTCTGGTGCCGTGAGCTGCGAAAAAAATAAAGATACGGCCGAACTTTTTCGCTTTAACGGCGCCAATATGAAGGAGCAATACGTCCGCTCGGACAAGGCTACGCTGGAAATCCTCAACACCGAAAACAAAAAGATCGACAGTATTGTCTACTATGTCAATGGTGAAAACATCGGGTCGGTAAAAGGCGCAAACAAGCTTATTCTGGATTTGAACGATAAGAAGTTCGGCTACCAGGACTTGAAGGCGCTGGTATATTTTGAAGGCCAGAATGCCGAAGTCACCGAGCGCATCGAACTGGTTTCAGACGTCGAGGCGAAGGTTTTAAAGTACACGGTGCTCAATACCTATCCGCACGATATCGGCGCGTTTACTGAAGGCCTCGAATTTTACCGCGATACGCTGTTGGAAAGCACAGGGCAGAAAGGCCAGTCCTATTTCAGGAAATACGATTACAAAACCGGAAAAGTCTACAGACAAATTGACCTTGAATCGCAGTACTTCGGCGAAGGCATCACGGTTATCGACGGCAAGATCTTCCAGCTGACATGGCAGTCAGGCATCGGTTTCATCTACAACGCCAACACGCTAATAGTTGAAAAGTCGTTCAAGTATGACAAGCCGATCGAAGGTTGGGGAATGACCAACGACGGCAAACTCATTTACCAGACAGACGGAACCGAAAAAATCTGGAAAATGGATCCGGCAACCCAGAAAATGGTCGGCAGCGTCAATGTTTACTGGGCAGCCAACAAAATCAAAAGCCTCAATGAGATTGAGATGATCGATGGTAAAATCTACGGCAACATCTGGCAAAAAGATGCAATTGCGGTAATTGATCCGGCAACCGGCGCGGTTGAAGGCGTGATTGACATGTCAGACCTGAAAAAGGAACTCAAAAATCCAAGACCTGACGTACTTAACGGCATTGCTTACAATCCGAAGACAAAAACAATTTTCGTTACCGGAAAGAACTGGGACAAAATGTTCGAGATAAAAGTTTTGGAATGAGCAAAAGGCATTCGCAAAACCTGATTTTCGCAGGCCTATTTCTTGTTGACAAACTTCTGCCCTGCCGGATCGTAGCAGTATTTCGTTTCCTGTGATTTGCTTTTGAGAATCACGTCTCCGGTTGGCATCAGGCTGCATTCCATTCCTTCGCGCCTGACTTTCTCGACGGTTTTCGATGCCGTTTTATTCGGATCTAGCCAAACGATTTCAGTAATGTTATTCACTGAATTGGTATTCTCGAAAACTCGCTTTTTCGCGGTTATATCCCAAATTTCGGTATGGCTTTCAGTGATGTTTTCCAATTTGGATTTCGGGTCGCCGAGCTTTTTCTTTTGGGTCCAACTGATGCCGTAAAGTTTTGCGGCGCCGGCGGTAAATGGTGTGATTTTGACCTGGGTCGGAACGCCGTCTTTTGGGATAGGGCTTGAAAACAATGTGTCTTTGCCTGTGAGCGCGTAAAAAACGGCTCCGTTTTTCTTTTGGATGACTTCGGCCGACAGGTCGTCGGCTTTGGCCAACATATTTTTGGCGGTGGCGGCCGGTTTTGAGACAGGCTTCTTTTTTTGGCCGAATGCTGACAGGCCACAAACAATCATGAGCAATAGCAGGATTTTTTTCATAGCGAAGATTTAGGGTTTAAAAACTTGATTCATTGCATTTTATTGCATCCTAAAATAACAATATTTTCCCAGTCGCGGCCCTGCTGCCCAACCTTTAACTTTTTTAAGTTATCATTGTAGGTGTTTTCCACTCCGGCAAAACGCAAACCATCCGATCATGACAGACAACATCCGAATTTCGATCCCGAAGCCATGCCACGAAGACTGGAACAAGATGACCCCGGCAGACAAAGGCAGATTTTGCGCAAACTGCCAAAAAAAAGTATACGATTTTACATTTGCCACCGACCGTGAAATTCTCGAAAAATTCAACTCGGGCGAAAATCTTTGCGGCCGATTTTTGCCAAGTCAGCTCGGGCGGGAGCTGTCTGTCCCGAGGAACAAGCCGTCATGGTGGATTGCGGCTGCAATCGGATTGCTGACATTTTTGCATCCCGGAAATACGTTATACGCGCAAGATGAACCAAACATCGTCCAAACCGAAAACCACGAAAATCAGTCATCCGGCAATTCTTCGCAACCGCTTACAGAGCATTTGATTACTGGTATTGTAAGCGATTCAGCCGGTACAATTCCGGGTGTCAACGTCGTCGTTAAAGGGACGACTCGCAGCGTGCAAACCGACATCGATGGAAATTACAGCATTATGGCAACGCCTGGCGAGGTTTTGGTTTTTTCGTTTGTAGGCATGAATGATCAGGAAATCATTGTCGGTTCAAGCCATAAAATAAATGTCACGATGGATAGTCATGGCATCACGCTGCTCGGCGGTCCGATGCTCGCACAAAAACGAAGCTGGGCCGGGCGCGCGATTACCTGGATCGGCAACAGGTTCCGCAGTAAAGACGAACGGATATCGTGTAAATACAAATAAAAAAACCCGCAAACTAGCGGGCTTTCTCATCTACAGATCGACAATTATTAATTATTAATTATTAATTATTAATTATTAATTTATTTCACTTCCTCATAATCGACGTCCTGCACATTGTCGCCCTGGTTTTCACCTTGCGGCGCATCCTGTTGCGGTTGCCCTTGTGCTTCGGTCTGCTTGTACATTTCCTCTGAAGCATTTTTCCACGCTTCGTTGATTTTGTCAAGCGCCGGCTGGATCGTGTCGACGTCTTTGGTTTCGTAAGCCGATTTCAGCCCGGCCAAGGCAGATTCAATCGCGTCGTTATTTCCTGAAGACAATTTCTCGCCGTATTCCTTCAACTGGCTTTCCGTCTGGAAAATCATCGCGTCGGCTTCGTTGAGTTTGTCGGCTTTCTCTTTGGCCTTGCGGTCAGCATCGGCATTGGCCTCGGCGTCTTTCTTCATTCTTTCGATTTCTTCCTG
>JAEWLD010000133.1 GCA_023393485.1 Bacteroidota bacterium | reverse complement strand
TTTTATACACAGTGGCGTCTTGACCATTTTTTATATATTTGTTTGCCAACGAACACTAACTCATTACATCCGAACCATGAAAAAAAACCTTACTATTCTGTTGATGATTTTTGCGACAGCCGGTGTTGCACAAGCGCCGGTGGTGCAATGGAGCAACCATTACGGATGTTCATGGTTTAATTTGGGATATAGCGTCGTCAGCACTTCCGATGGCGGTTATGCATTTGTCGGCTCGATCGCTGGCAATGATGGTGATGTCACGGGTTGGCATGAAGGCTATGATTTCAGCAACAACCCGCAAGATGACGCTTGGGTAGTTAAACTGAATGCCAGCGGCGCCATAGAATGGCAAAAACCCTTGGGGAACTCAGCATGGAACTTTGGGGCATCGTTGATTCAGGAGCCGGGCGGCGGATTTGTAATCGCGGGCAGCACCAGCAATGAAGACGATGGCAATCCGCTAACTTTTTTGTACAGTGATTTCTGGATTGTCAAACTCGACGCTACAGGCGATGTAGTCTGGGAAAAGCGGTACGGCGGAACCTATAATGATCACGCTAACTGTATCGTAAATACGGCCGACGGTGGTTTTGCCGTGGCAGGGCATACGGTGTCGAGTGACGGCGATGTTTCAAACCACCACGGATTTTATGATTATTGGGTCATCAAGCTTAACAATGCTGGAGAACTGGAGTGGGAACAAACCTATGGTGGTGCCGGCGGCGAATATGCAACGAGCATTATTGAGACTTCAGACGGCGGCTTTGCCATCGGCGGCCATAATTCATACAACAGCGAAGGCAATCACGGTGAAATGGATTTTTGGCTTGTCAAAACCGATGCGCTCGGCATCCAACAATGGCAGCATAGTTATGGCGGATCCAGTTCGGAATATCTAAGCGCTGTAATCCAATCCAGCGATGGAGGTTATGTGATAGCCGGCTCGACCAATTCTTCCGACGGACAGGTCACCGGGTTTCATGGTGGTGATGACGGCGATCCGGATAGTTTACCGGATGATTTCTGGGTTGTAAAAACAGACCCTTCCGGAAATTTACAATGGCAAAAAGCCCTTGGCGGCAATGAAGATGACTTTTCAGCATCTGTTATTGAAACTGTTGACGGTTTTGTAGCAGGTGGAACGGCAGAGTCAAGTAATAATGGCGACGTTTCTAGTGAAGGCTATGTCAACGGATGGCTTACAAAGCTTGATCTGGACGGCAACTTAATATGGGAAAAAAGCATCGGCGGAAACTATGCAGAAAATATTCGCGATATACTGCAGACAAGTGACGGCGGATTTGTTGCGATTGGTTCTTCAGAAGGGGTTTACTTTAACAACGGCCAGGGTTATGGGAATGGCGACATTTGGGTTGCCAAATTATCGGCAGAAACCCTAGGAGATCGAACGTTACCGACAAATGATTTGAAATGGTTTCCGAACCCGGTATCGAACACCTTGAATTGGGCAAGCGAAAATCACGCGGTCGAAATCATTAAGCTATTCGATTGTCAAGGCAGGCTGGTCCTCGATTATATGCCGGCCTCAGTATCAGGTTCGCTCGATGTTTCGGGACTTGCACCCGGAACGTACATCGTCAAGGCGGAATCGCAGGATGGAACGAATTCTTATAAAATCGTCAAAAGCGCAAATTAATATTCATTTCATTTTGCAGGCAGGCAAAAGCAAAGTATTTTTGCCTTTCAATTTTAATCGAACGACACTATAATATGAGAACGATACAATTCCGTGAAGCCGTAGCCGAAGCGATGAGCGAAGAAATGCGCCGCGACGAATCGGTTTACCTGATGGGCGAGGAAGTCGCAGAATACAACGGCGCGTACAAGGCGTCAAAAGGCATGCTCGACGAATTTGGCCCGAAGCGCGTGATTGATACGCCGATTGCCGAATTGGGTTTTGCAGGAATTGCGGTTGGCTCGGCGATGAACGGTTGCAGACCGATCGTCGAATACATGACATTCAACTTTTCGCTTGTCGGGATTGACCAAATCATCAATAACGCGGCAAAAATGCGCCAGATGTCGGGCGGGCAATTCCCGATGCCGATGGTATTCCGCGGCCCGACGGCTTCTGCCGGGCAATTGGGCGCGACGCACTCGCAGGCTTTCGAGAACTGGTTTGCTAATACGCCTGGGTTGAAAGTCGTTGTGCCATCAAATCCGTATGACGCAAAAGGGCTTTTGAAATCGGCGATCCGCGATAACGATCCGGTAATCTTCATGGAATCGGAGCAGATGTACGGCGACAAAATGGAAGTGCCTGAAGGCGAATACCTGATTCCGCTGGGCGTTGCCGATATCAAGCGGGAAGGGAAAGACGTCACGATCGTGTCTTTCGGAAAAATCATCAAGGAAGCTTACGCCGCCGCAGATGAACTTGAAAAAGACGGCATTTCATGCGAGATCATCGATTTGCGCACCGTACGCCCGATGGATTATGACGCAATCATCGCCTCGGTAAAGAAAACCAACCGTTTGGTCGTGCTTGAAGAAGCGTGGCCGTTTGCGAGCGTCGCCTCAGAAATTACTTATATGGTACAGGAACGCGCGTTTGATTACCTCGATGCGCCAATCCAGCGTATCACCACTGCCGATACCCCAGCGCCATATTCGCCGACACTTTTGAAAGAATGGCTGCCGAATAGCAATGATGTTGTTGCCGCTGTACGCAAAGTCTTGTATAAGAAATAACGAATAATTTCATGTTTGAAAGAAGCTGGAACTTGCGTTTCGGCTTTTTTTTTCGCCTGTCGGTGAGTTCGCTACCGCGGGTTACTTTTGCCTGGCCGCAAAAGTAACAAAAAGGCCGGGCGCCCGCGCTCGGCGACCTGCTCGCCTTCGATGGCTAAATTGCAAAAACTCGCTGCGCTTAAACAGCTTGCAATTCTTAACGCCATCTTCAAGCGGCAGGTGCCCGCCTACGCAACCAACGGCGCTCGAAAGCGGAATGGGGTTAATACTTTTTGCCTACTGACGTAGCGCAAAAAAAAACGCTTCCAAAACAAACTCCCGCTCAAACCGATGCCATGGTTTTCAAAACTCTTTCGGCGACGCGCAGCCGCTCGGGCGCACGAACCCAAGGCGTAGAAAAAGGATAAAGCTGACGCGGAAATCCCGTAGAGTGACGACGAAGGACGAACGGTTAGGGATTGAAGCGAGGCTTTGACGTAGTTTTCAAGTCTGGTTCGTCAGCCTTGATTTTTTGTTTCTTTTGCATCAAGGCAAACCGAGGCACTAGGTTCAGCGAACACCGCTGACAAGTATTATAGCGGTGAGCTAAAAGAAAACCTGCGGTAGCTACATTCCGTATAGCTAAACTCTGCGGTAGCAAATGCCGCCTTATTTGCTTCTTTCCAAAGAAGAAAAAAACATTATATTTGACCTCGCGTCAAAAGACGCCATCCTATGAACCGCTTACTGACCGTATTCTTTCTTTTTTTCCTTGCTTTGGCCAGTGGCCAGACAAAAGTCAGTGGCATTGTCGTAGATAGCAAAAATCTACCGATTCCGTTTGCGAGCGTTATTTTTAAAGGTACGACAGAAGGCACGGTTACCAATGAAGACGGGCGTTTTTACATTGAATCGCCGAAGCAGTATGATGCGATCATCGTTTCTTTTCCGGGCTATCAGGACAGGGAAATGTCGTTGCCAAAGTCGGTCAATTACGACTTCAAGATTTTATTGAAAGAAACCGAAACGCTCAAGGAAGTCGTTATCTATGCCGGCAAAACCTCGAAAAAGAACAATCCCGCACTTGATATTTTAAGGAAAATCTGGGCGCGAAAAAAGAAAAACGGCCTTTACATGTTTGACCAGTACCAGATGGAAAAATATGAAAAAGTCGAGTTTGACATGAACACGATTGACAGCGCGTTCATGAAAAACAAGATTTTTCGCGGGATGGAGTTCATCTTTAACCACGTTGACACATCGAAAGTCACCGGTAAAACGTATTTGCCGATTTTCATCAACGAGGCTTTATCTGACGTTTATGGCGACAATCGCCTCAAAAAAGTCAAGGAAATCCTCAAGGCAAACAAGAATTCGGGCTTTTCAGACAATCAGCAAATCATCGCGTTTATCAAAGATCTCTACGCTGATTACAACATCTACAACAACTACCTGACTTTTTTTGACAAAAGCTTTACGAGTCCGCTCTCGACAACCGGCATCGACGTTTACAACTACGTTTTGCGCGACACGGCGATGGTCGACGGGAAATGGTGCTACAACATCGTATTCTATCCGAGGCGAAAAAACGAACTGACTTTCAAAGGCGATTTCTGGGTCAATGACACGACGTTCGCCATCAAGAACATCAACATGGCCGTGACCAAAAGCGCCAATATCAACTGGGTCAAGGACATTTACATTGAACAGGAGTTCGACGTTTTGAACGATTCGGTTTTCCTGCTGACGAAAGACTATATGATGAGTGATTTTGCGCTCAGGAAAAAGGAATCGTCGCGCGGCGTTTACGGCAAAAGGACGACGTTTTTCCGAAATCACCAGTTCAACAAACCCAAACCCGAGGATTTTTATCGCGAACCTGTAAATTTCGTCGATCCGTCGGTCTATCAAAAACCCGATGAATACTGGGAAGAAAACCGTTTTGAAAAGCTCAGCAAAGACGAGCGCGGCGTTTATCAGATGCTCGATACGCTCAAAACCAACAGGAAATTCAAACGCCTGACATCGCTTGTTGAAATCCTCGGAAGCGGTTACATTGAACTTTTCAAAGGCTTTGATTATGGGCCGATTTTTTCAACGATCGGCTATAACGATGTTGAAGGATTGCGATTGCGTACCGGCGGCCGGACTTATTTCGGGGCGAACGATCCGTGGCGGCTCCAGGGCTATGTTGCTTACGGTTTCAACGACGACAAGTTCAAATACGGCATTTCGGGCAAATGGATGATCGATAAAAAAAGCCGCGCGATCATCTCGGGTGGCAATCGTCGCGATGTGGAACAAATCGGCGCATCGCTGACAACGACAAATGACGTTTTGGGCCGCAGTTTTGCCTCGTCCGGGCTTTTTACCACCAGCAGCAACGGTAAACTGACCAATATCAACCTGACGAATTTTGCCTTTGAAATCGAGCCATTAAAAAACCTGACCTTTACAACCGGGATTTCATTCAGGACATTGGAATCGGCGTCGCCGGTTTTCAGCCTCGATTATTACAAGGTCAAGCCGACGATCGAAAATCCGGCAGGCGTTGTTGAAGGCGCTGTTACGCAAGCTGAAACCAACGTCCAGATTGAATACACACCGGGACGCAAAATGATCGGTTTTGGCGTTGAACGCAGCGAGGTGGACAATCCGTTCCCGCGAATTTTTGTCAACTACAGCGTTGGGACAAAAGGGCTCTTCAACAGCGATTTCGATTATGAGAAACTTCAATTGTATTACCGCCAGCCGCTGATCATCGGTGCGATTGGCCGAACCAACATCACCAGTGAAGTCGGCAAGACCTTTGGTGCAGTACCGCTTGGACTGATGAGCATTGTTCCGGGTAACCAAACCTACTTTTCAATCAGCAATACTTTCAGCAACCTCAATTTTTATGAATTTGTGGCCGACCAGTACGCGACTTTGCAGATTGATCACCATTTCAACGGCAAACTATTCGCCTATGTGCCGGCTTTGCGAAAGCTCAATCTCCGCGAGGTGGTTTTTGTACGCGGCGTTTATGGCGAAGTGTCCGACGAAAGCAAGGCAATCAACGCTTCGGGACTGGTTTACCGGGCGCCAAATCCAGCCTATTGGGAATATGGTTTCGGCATCGGGAACATCTTCAAGGTTTTCAGGATTGATTTCGCCTGGCGCGGCAATTACCGCGACGTTCCGAACGCTCAGAACTTTACGATCAAGGGCGAGTTTGGGTTTCATTTTTAGGAAGTGGCTAGTTGTTGGCGGTTACATACTTTGGCCAACCGAAGCAATATTGTAATGCCGATGCATTTTTGCGTGACGGATTGGAGCAAGCTACCGTGTAGCGCGGAAAGCCGGACGGCGTTGATGAAACTTTTTATTACAAATGAACACGATAACGCCGGCACGCCCAAATCTTAAACATCCAAAAGGACAACCAAGCATCCGGCGAGGCAATTTTTCTAACAACTGACAGCTGACAACTAGCCACTAGATGCAACACGCCTTCGACTTTCTGACCGCCAAAGACGCAATCCTGAAATCGGTCATCGATAAATATGGCCATCCGACAATCCAATTTCGCGACCAGGGTTTTGCGGCGATGGTTCATATTATCCTCGAACAGCAAGTATCGATTGCATCGGCACGGGCAGCTTATAGAAAACTGGCGGCCCATCTTGGCGAATTGACGCCCGGGAATGTTTTGGATACGCCTGATGAGGCCATGCGCGGCTGCGGGATTTCACGTCAGAAAATACTTTACATTAAAGATATGGCGTCGAAAGTGGTTTCGGGGAAACTCGATTTTGAGTCGCTGGCCGCAAAAGCCGAGGCCGAAATCAGGGCTGAATTGCTCACGATCAAAGGGGTTGGGAATTGGACCGTCGATGTGTATTTGATGTTCTGCCTGCAATCGCCCGATGTGATTCCCGTTGGCGACATAGCCATCAGAAATGCGATCAAAACACTTTACGGGCTGGAGACGGTTGATGAAATGACTGCGCTGGCGGAAGACTGGAAACCGTTCCGAACCTTCGCGTCATACATTCTATGGCATGACTATCTGTCGCGCCGGGGCCGAACCATCTGAATTTTAAGGCAAACATTTAACGAACAATATTTTATCGAATGTTGTATGTTCTTACTATTTTGTTAATTTTGCACCCGATAAAAAACAAAGAATAAAAACAGAATTTATGGAAAAAATGATCGTTTACGTTCCGATTGCCATGGCGGTGTTGGGATTGATCTTTATGCTTCTCAAAGCGTCATGGGTAGTAAAACAAGACGCTGGTGAGGAGAAAATGCAAAGCATCTCCAAAAGCATCCAGGAAGGTGCATTGGCATTTCTGGCTGCCGAATACCGCATTCTGGCCGTATTCGTAGTCATTGCGTCTGCCGCGCTTTTCACCGTTTCACAAATGGTTGAAACATCACACTGGATGATCGTGGTAGCGTTCATTTTCGGCGCGTTCTTCTCTGCATTGGCCGGAAACATCGGGATGCGCATTGCAACCAAATCAAACGTTCGTACAACCCAGGCCGCAAGGACATCATTGCCGAAAGCACTCGATGTATCATTCGGCGGCGGAACCGTAATGGGATTGGGTGTTGCCGGTTTGGCCGTGCTCGGATTGAGTTTATTCTTCCTGTTCTTCGTGTCGCAATTCATGACCGAAGGCGGAAACTTCTATAATGACATGACTATCGTCCTTGAAACCCTTGCCGGTTTCTCATTGGGCGCTGAATCAATCGCGTTGTTTGCGCGTGTCGGTGGCGGTATTTATACCAAGGCTGCTGACGTTGGCGCTGACCTCGTCGGTAAAGTTGAGGCTGGGATTCCTGAAGACGATCCGCGTAACCCTGCAACAATCGCCGACAACGTAGGTGATAACGTAGGTGACGTAGCCGGTATGGGCGCTGATTTGTTCGGTTCTTATGTCGCGACGGTTTTGGCGTCGATGGTACTCGGAAACTACATCATCAAAGACATGACCGAGGCCGGAAATGCCCCGACAATGTTCGGCGGAATGGGCCCGATTTTGTTACCACTCGTTATTGCAGGCGTTGGAATTCTGTGCTCGATCATCGGTACGTTCTTCGTCAAGATCAAAAACAACGATGCAAAAGAAGCGCAAGTACAAGGTGCATTGAACCTCGGAAACTACATTTCACTGGCGCTGACAGTCGTGGCCTGCTACTTTCTGATCCAATACATGTTGCCTGAAACCATCAACATGAAGTTCTTCGGCGAAGGCGTGCTCGAAATTCCAAGAATGAACATTTTCTGGTCAACTTTGGTTGGTCTTGGCGTAGGCTTGTTGATTTCGGCGTTCACAGAATTCTACACGGCGCTCGGC
>JAEWLD010000052.1 GCA_023393485.1 Bacteroidota bacterium | reverse complement strand
GTGCTGACAGATCCGAACGTGGTTGCGTTTTTCGACAAGAATTTTGTCTGCATGTGGTTCGACGCGGAAAAAGAAGACGGTCTGGCACTGCGGAAACGTTATCGGATCAGGGCTTTCCCGGCATTTTTGTTCCTCGACAAAACCGGCGAACTACTCTACACGGCGTCGGGCGAATTTACCGCCGCTAATTTTATCAAAGAAGGCCAGAACGCGTTGAGCACAGCCCATCAACTGCCCGAATTGAAAAAACTTTTTGAAAGCGACGTGACAAATGCCGATTTCGCTTTGGCTTACGTCAGCGCACTCAGAAAGCACAACCAGGAAACAGACGCTGCGGCGCAGCAATATCTTTCAAGACTCAGCGACAGTGAGTTGCTGTCGGAAATCAATTGGCGAATCATCGCACAAGGCGTCCGCGACATCGATTCGCGCGAATTTCAATTGATATTGAAAAAACAAAATGAGTTTGCGGCAGTTTCTTCAAAAAAACGAGTGGACAAAAAAATCACCAACGCCGCAGGGGAATGGCTGCAGCCATACGTTGACGCGAGCGATACGGTCAATTATTTCAAACAACGTGCTTCGGTTGCCAAAATCGGGTTGTTCAAGACTGATTCGCTCGTTTTCAATTTCGACCTGCAAATTCTCGAACGTACCAAAAACTGGAACGGCTATCAAAAAACCGCCGCGGCCGGCGTTGAAAAGTTCGCTTGGAAGAACGCTTGGCAGCTAAAGGAAATTACGCGGGTTTACATGAACCATATCGATGATCCAAAAGCGCTCGCGCAAGCTGTTGCATGGGCAAAGCGATCACTCGAACTCCAGGATGGTTATGATACGCGCGTGATCATCGCGCGGCTCTATCTCAAAGCCAAAGACATGAAAAACGCAAAACAATGGGCCGAAAACGCCAAGGCAATGGCTGAAAGTTATAATTTCGACAACCAGCCGGCGGTCGATATATTGAACCAAATCAAATCATGAAAAAATACTTCTGTTTAGTAGCGCTGATCCCGTTGTTTTCATTTTCGCAGGAAATTGCGTTTCTGAAATATCACGGCGGCGGCGATTGGTATGCGAACCCGACATCGCTGCCCAACCTGATCAAATATTGCAACCGAACGATCGGCACCAATATCAGGCCCAAGCCCGGAACCGTTGAGCCTGGAAGCCCCGATTTGCTTTCGTATCCCTTTGTCCATATGACTGGCCACGGGAATGTGGTTTTCAGCGATGCCGAAATCCAGAATATGAGGAATTACCTGCTTTCGGGCGGATTTCTTCACGCCGATGACAATTACGGCATGGATCAATACATCCGTCGCGAAATCAAACGCATTTTTCCCGATAAGGATTTGGTTGAACTGCCCGCCACGCACCCGATTTTTCAGAAACCGTTTGCTTTTCCGGCAGGCATTCCCAAAATCCATGAGCACGACGGCACGCGCCCGCAGGCCTTCGGGATTTTCGTTGACAACAGGCTGGTGCTTTTATACACTTATGAAACCGACCTCGGCGATGGCTGGGAAGATCAGGAAGTCCACAACGACCCGGCCGATGTACGCGAAAAAGCATTGAAAATGGGCGCCAACATCATCAACTACGTTTTTAAGAACTAGCCAATTTTACATTTCTCACCGGCAATGATGGAACTTTTACATCCGGAAATCCAGCGTTTCATCGTGTCCAACACCGGAACCGATGCCGGCAAACTTGCGCTTTCAAAAAATCCGTTTCCCGATACCGATTGGAAAGCAATCATCAACCAGATTGCGGCGCGGTCGAAAGCCAGGGAAAAATTGCCCACGTGGTTCAACACGTCCAATATTTTATGGCCTGCAAAAATTTCGGTCGAACAAACATCATCGGAAATTACCGCAGCATTCAAATCAGGCCTTATTGACGGAAAAACGCTCATCGATTTAACCGGCGGATTCGGCGTTGACGATCATTATTTCGCGCAAAAGCTACAATCGGTCGTCCATTGTGAAATCAATCCTGAATTGTCGCGGATTGCAAAGTACAATTCCGAAATGCTCCAAACACGCAATATTGAATTTTTCGCCGGCGACGGGACCGAAATCCTAAAGCGGCTTGATAGGCGGTTCGACTGGATTTACATTGATCCGTCACGGCGCAATGACGCCAAAGGAAAAGTGTTTCTTTTAAAGGATTGCCTTCCGGACGTACCCGGAAACCTGGATTTTTATTTTTCGTACGCCGACAGGATTCTGGTCAAGGTTTCGCCGATCCTTGACATTTCAGCCGGAATAAGTGAATTCAAGCAAGTCAAAACCGTTTTTATCGTGGCGATCAGGAACGAGGTAAAGGAATTGCTTTGGCTTCTTGAAAAAGGATATTCGGGCGGAATTTCGGTTGTGGCCGTCGATCTGGCCAATGACAGCCAACGATTTGAATTTGCGCTGAACCAAACTTATGCGGTTTTTTTCGCGCAGCCGTCGCAATATCTGTATGAGCCAAATGCCGCAGTCATGAAATCTGGCGGGTTTGATGCTGTTTCCCAGGAGTTCAATGTCGCAAAACTGCACGGGCATTCTCATTTGTATACGTCGGAAAATCTGATCGACGCTTTTCCCGGACGTATTTTTAAGATTACCGAAACGGTGTCGTACAATAAAACAGGTATGAAAAAGTTATCGGGAACAAAGGCTAATGTCACCACGCGCAATTTTCCCGAATCGGTCGAGGCGCTTCGGAAAAAATGGAAAATCACTGACGGCGGCAATGTGTTTTACTTCTTCACGACCAACTCAAACAATGAAAAAATAGTCTTACTTTGCGCCAAAATTTGAAAATGAGAGCTGTTGCCCTAACCTTCCTGCTGCTGATTGCCTTTGCCTCGAATGCGCAGAACCCTTGTGAATTCAGCGCCAATGTCAAGGATTCGATCGGCGAATATAAATCAACCGAAAACTATCTTGTTTATGAGCGAAATTTCGCCGGAAATTCATCCTATATCTATTTTTCGCTTGCGCTGACCGATGGCTTGCCGACGCTGAACGTACAATTCCTGCAGAAAAGCCAGGGTTTCATCAAAGCCAACTGCCTCGATAGAAATTCGCGGATGTACCTGCAGCTTGAGAATGGAAAAATCGTGACATTGATCCATATCGACGCCGAAGACTGCGGTACCGGCGTGCGCAATAACGATTTGAACAATCGCGTGACCACCGGTTATTTCCTGTTTACCAAAGACGCGCTGGAATTGTTGAAAACCTCGCCGGTGTCACTGATCAGGATCAGGTATTCCACTGAAACCGCCGATTTCATTTTTAAGGATGATTTGAAATCGGAGCTTGACCGAAAGACATACCATCCGTCAAAATACTTTGTCAATACGCTGCATTGCCTTGAAAATTAAGGGCATTCCCATACAAAATCGGCAACCGGAAATTTCGTGGCGCCCGAAAAATTGTAATGCCACCATTCCGAATCGAAAGCGTTGAAACCGTATTTCTGCATGATTTTTTTAAGCAGTTCACGATTTTTTTTGACTTTGGATGAAACGCCCGCAAAACCGTGTGCAGCCTCAGGGCCAAAATGATCGAATTTTGTTCCCATATCGAGTTCTTTTCCCGCGGTGTCGACAAGAGTGATATCTACTGCGCCGCCACGGTTGTGGATTGACCCTTTGGCAGGATCGGCAACGTATTTTGGGTTTGGGACGATGGCGAACATCCGTTTTTGGATTGTCAGCGGGCGGTAACAATCGAATAATTTGATCCGATAACCTTTTTTCATAAAAGCTTTATTGGCTTTTACGAGCGCTTGGACCGTGGCGAGCCGCAGATAACACTCGGCGCAATCATAGACTTTGGCGTTGAGAAAGTTGTCCTGGGTTGCGTACTTCATGTCAAAGATGAAATCGTGGCTGAAATCGCGCACCGGAACAAAGTCGGAATCACAAACCCGTACCGGACAATCAAAATCCTGCGCCTGGCCATAAAATCCGCTGAGAAACACTAGAGAAAAAATGAAAATCCGCATAAATTGAAATTGTTCTTAAATGTAATTAAAAACGTCATCGACAGGACGCAGCAAACGAAATTTTGCGGCATTTTGCGGTTATCGGTTTGATTGTGAAATGATTTGGGACGCGGTTAAAAAAAATCGACAAAAAAATGTGCAATAAGTTGTAAAATACCGAACAGTCATTTACATTTGCAACCGCTTTAAACATAAAGCGTTCTTAGAAAAACAGGAGAGGTGCCGGAGTGGTAACGGAGCAGATTGCTAATC
>JAEWLD010000047.1 GCA_023393485.1 Bacteroidota bacterium | reverse complement strand
TCGCCTGTAATGTTCGTATTCTCAACCCGCAGGCCGACGTAAAAACCCCATTTGCCGATGTCTTTTGAACCATTGACATAAAGCGCATTGATGTTTTCGGTGTAAAGGAATCGATTGCTTTTGGTCGGGTCAAAAACCGGCGTTCCGGAACTGACGTCGTAAAAAACCAGCGCATTATCTGCTTCAACATAACTCGATTTGATCCCGGTTTCAAGTTTAAAAGCCTTGAGTGCTTTGACAAAATCACTTTTGAGTCCGAAAATATTGAGGTTGCCGTCAAGGTTTCCGTTGAGTAGATATTGCGGCCGCGATTCAAAGTTGTTGTTGTCAAAATATTTCGTCTGGAAATTCTGCGCAGTGAGATTCCCGAAATTGGCATAGTCAAAATCAGTGGTCAACTCGGTTCCAACGGTGTCAATCGTGAATTTATGGTAGAGGTTCGCCGACGCATTATGCCAGCGGTCGCGCGAGTTATTCCAAGTGACGAAATGTTCGATCTGTTGATTGTTTTGGTCGTAAACGTCAGACAAATTGCGGCCTGTCGGGTTGAATTTATTGCTGACGCCATTGACTGAAATTCCGACTGTGTGTTTTTTATTGACCGTCCAATCTGCGCCGACGCGGCCGATGTGGTTTCTAAAATTCATTTTCAGCCAGTTTTTCTGGTCATATCTCCCTGTAAAAGTACCGTCTTCAAAAAAACTCCGGTCAAGCTTCAGGTCATTGAACCACTCGCTGTAGGCAAAACTGTAATTGCCAAAAATGTTGAAATCGTTGTCGCGGTGATTGAGGCCCAAACTGTTGTTGGTGCGCGGATAGCGGCCTTGCCCGTACAACAGCGCCAACGTTCCATTGGTGCCGCGCTTGCGGTCTTTCTTTAGCTTGATGTTGATGATCGATGCGCCCGAAGCGTCGTATTTCGCGCCCGGATTGGTGATGAATTCGATTTTTTCGACAGCACTCGATGGGATTCCGCGCAGGTAATTCGCGAGGCTTGTGCCCGAAAGCGGCGTGTTTTTTCCATCGATCTGGACGATTATTCCCGATTTCCCCCGAAGGCTGATATTATCGTTTTGGTCGACATTTACGCTCGGCGCCTTTTCCAGAATTTCAAACGCCGACGAACCGGTCGCGCCGATATTGCTTTCGACATTTAGGATCATTTTCCCGTCCTGTCTTTCAATGTACGGCTTGGCTTTGACAACGACGACCTCGTCAAGATTTTTGATATCGGAAGGTAAAATCAGGTTGCCGACCGATAAATCCTGCGCCGCATCAAAGATTTCCCCTGAATAAAGCGGTTTGCCATCGACCAGGATTTTAATTTGATATTTTCCGCCGGGAATATTTGAAAAATTAAAATCGCCGTTTTTATCGGAAGATTCGGTTTTGGCGATTTGGCCATCGGGTGTAAAAAGCGAAATGATCGCATCGGAAACCGCCCTGTTTTTTTCGGAAACAACGCGTCCCGATATAGAAATTCCCGTCGCCGGATTTTGCCCGAAGACCATTGTCGTAACCGCCGAAAGTACAAACAGCGCAAAAAAGTAAAACAGTCTGATCATTGATTTTTTGATTTTTTCCGCTGCGCTCCAAACAGTTCGGCTGCGCCTCGGGTGATGATTTTGATTAACTACAGTTCGCTATGATGATTTTTAGTGTTTTGTTTAGTATTTCCAATTCATCCTCGACGACTCCCGAAAGTGCGACCTGGCGGTTGTCAACCACGAGGTTCTGTACTTGTTCAATAATTTCGCGTCCGCTATTGGTCACGCTTAAAATCGTTTTGCGCCGATCGTCGGGGTTTAAATCGCGCTCGAGATAACCTGACTTGACCAGCAAGACAATAATTCTCGTCACCGACGCATTGTCTTTGAACACTTTTTCGCCGATTTCCTGCTGCGTAATGTCGGGATTTTCTAAAATGGCTTTGATCACGAGCCATTGGTCAATCGTAATTTTAAAGCCATTGTCACGCAGCCGCTTTTGGGCATAGTTGCGGTACAATCGGATGGCTTTATCCATGTTGTAGAACGTGATGTCTTTGAGCTTTTCCATGAAAAGAAAGTTTTGCCAAAGATAGCCAATGACAATCAACATTTGATATATCAAATATCTATTGGCAAAACATTCAAACTCTATAACCTCGGGCAATAAGTATGCGGTTATAAAATTTCGTTACACTTGAACACATTTTTTACGCGGACGCCTTTCTCGGTGCGCTCGACGGTGATGATTTGGTTGTGTGCGTCGTGTTCTAAAAAAAGGTAGTAATTGTTGTCGGCGGCTTCGTTGAGAAACTTGGCTTTTTCCGGCAAAGTCAGCAGCGGACGGGTGTCGTAGCCCATTACGTATGGTAGGGGCAAATGACCGGCGGTAGGCAAAAGATCGGCCATGAAGCAAATGGTTTTGTCGCCGTACTCGATTTTCGGAATCATCATTTTTTCGGTATGGCCATCGGCGAAGAAAATCCCAAAACCGAGCTCGCACTTCTCCAGATTATCGCCTTCCGGGCGATTGATGAAATTGAGCTGGCCGCTTTCCTGAATCGGAAGAATGTTTTCGGACAAAAACGACGCCTTTTCGCGCGCATTCGGCTTGGTCGCCCATTCCCAGTGATTGTCATTGCTCCAGAACCGGGCATTTTTGAAAGCGACTTCGTAGCCGGTTTGATCATTGTTCCATTGAACCGATCCGCCACAATGGTCAAAGTGCAGATGCGTCATGAAGACATCGGTGATTTGGTCGCGATGGAAGCCGTATTTCGCAAGAGATTTGTCAATCGAGTCATCGCCCCAAAGCGAATAGTAGCTAAAAAACTTTTCCGATTGCTTGTTGCCCATTCCGGTATCGATCAAAATCAAACGGTCGCCGTCCTCAATCAACAGGCAGCGCGCCGCAATGTCGATCAGGTTGTTCTGGTCGGCGGGATTGGTCTTGTTCCAAATGGTTTTGGGCACAACACCGAACATGGCGCCGCCGTCTAGTTTGAAATTGCCTGCTTCGATCGGGTAGAGTTTCATCGGGATGAATTTTGTGCAAAATTACGGT
Organism: Bacteroidota bacterium; assembly: GCA_023393485.1. GTDB lineage: Bacteria > Bacteroidota > Bacteroidia > Flavobacteriales > Flavobacteriaceae > Flavobacterium. The sequence continues at coordinate 1,781 of JAEWLD010000047.1, read as the reverse complement.
TTTTCCGCAACAATGTCGTTTCAGGAAATTGTAATTTAAACCATGGGGAAAGGGCGAATGCTCCCTACAAAAAGGCGTGATATCCGCAATGCGGAAATACCGCATATTTTGTTAAAGGTTTGCGCGTGCGGGTTCGAGCTTGTCGAGAACCGCGTCCCCGAAATATGATTGCTTGCGGTGTTTTCACGTCTGGGGCCAATTCGTTTCGAACATCGGGGCATAACCAACCGCTATCTCTCGATCAGTTATAAAAATGTTATCCGACGCGGCTTAAAACCCGAATTGTAGTATCTTTGCGCCATAATTTAGACAAATTAAAAATAACGATGATCAAAGTATCAGAATCAGCAAGCCGAAAAATTGTAGACATGATGAAGGAAGACGGCTTTGATGCGGCGCAAGATTATGTGCGCGTTGGCGTGAAAAGCGGCGGTTGCTCGGGATTGTCATATGAACTCAAATTCGACAAACAACTCGGTGAGAACGACAAAGTTTTCGAAGACAACAACGTTCGCATCGCCGTAGAGAAAAAATCATTCCTGTACCTGGCCGGAACCGTGCTTGAATATTCGGGTGGTCTGAACGGTAAAGGCTTTGTGTTCAATAATCCGAACGCAAGCAGAACTTGCGGCTGCGGCGAATCGTTCTCTTTATAGTCGTAAAGGACGAAAGTCGTAAAGTCTGAAAGGCAAAACCTTGACGACTCCGGCTTTATGACTTTATGACCTTATGACTTTATGACAAAAATATGAGCAAATACACCGAAGACGATTTAAAGATCGAACTCGAAAACAAGGAGTACGAATACGGATTTTATACCGACATAGAATCTGAGACGTTTCCTATTGGCCTTAACGAAGACATCGTCCGGGCGATTTCCCGGAAAAAGGAAGAACCGCAATGGATGACCGAGTGGCGGCTCGAAGCGTTCCGCGCATGGCAGGAAATGACCGAGCCGACCTGGGCAAATGTCCATTATGAAAAGCCGGATTTCCAGGCGATTTCATATTATTCGGCGCCGAAGAAAAAAGACAAATACGCTTCGTTGGACGAAGTCGATCCGGAATTATTGGAAACATTCAAAAAACTCGGGATTTCAATCGACGAGCAGAAGAAACTGGCCGGCGTGGCGATGGACATTGTCGTCGACTCGGTTTCCGTAGCCACGACGTTCAAGAAAACACTGTCTGAAAAAGGCATCATTTTCTGCTCGATTTCTGACGCGATCAGGGAACATCCTGAGCTCGTCCGGAAATACATCGGATCGGTCGTGCCGCAACGAGATAATTTTTATGCAGCCTTGAATTCGGCTGTTTTTAGCGATGGTTCGTTCTGCTATATTCCGAAAGGCGTTCGCTGTCCGATGGAACTTTCTACCTATTTCCGGATCAACCAGGCCGGAACGGGCCAATTTGAAAGAACGCTCGTCATCGCCGACCAGGGCAGCTACGTTTCGTATCTGGAAGGCTGTACCGCGCCAAGCCGTGATGAAAACCAATTGCACGCGGCCGTGGTTGAACTCATCGCGCTCGATGATGCCGAAATCAAATACTCGACCGTACAAAACTGGTATCCGGGCGACAAATCGGGAAAAGGCGGCGTTTTCAACTTCGTGACCAAGCGCGGCATGTGCGAAAGGAACGCGAAGATTTCCTGGACGCAGGTCGAAACCGGCTCGGCCGTGACCTGGAAATATCCGTCGTGCGTGTTGAAGGGCGACAATTCGGTAGGAGAGTTCTATTCGATTGCCGTCACCAACAATTACCAGCAGGCCGACACCG
>JAEWLD010000045.1 GCA_023393485.1 Bacteroidota bacterium | reverse complement strand
AAATGATTGCGGTGCCGTGCTGGTCGTCGTGCATGACCGGAATGTTGAGCTCTTCAACCAGCCTTCTTTCGATTTCAAATGATTCGGGCGCTTTGATGTCTTCGAGGTTGATGCCTCCAAAAGTCGGCGCGATATTTTTTACGGTTTGGATAAAACCTTCAATGTCTTTGGTGTCGATCTCAATGTCGAATACATCGATGCCCGCAAAAATCTTAAATAGCAAAGCCTTGCCTTCCATCACGGGTTTTGAAGCTTCGGGGCCGATGTCACCAAGCCCGAGAACCGCCGTCCCGTTTGAGATTACAGCGACGAGATTTCCTTTTGATGTGTATTTGTAAACGTTGTTGACGTCTTTTGCGATTTCGAGGCAAGGTTCGGCGACGCCCGGCGAATAGGCCAAAGATAGATCCCGTTGCGTAGCGTATTTTTTAGTCGGTACAACCTGAATTTTACCCGGAATCGGTTTGGCGTGGTATAAGAGCGCTTCTCTGCGTTTGCTGTATTTATTCATTTTTTACTGGCTTGGACTTACAAAGGTAACAATATTGGATTAACAGATTTTGGAATCGTTGCCGATAGGGAGAATTTTGTTGGGGATTACCGTCCCGGCCAGCTAGGCTGCGGCCTCGGGTTGAATGTCCGGGAATTCAAAGCCGGCTCCCGGTTGAGATTCTGAAACAAGTTCAGAATCCCGCTCACTCTTCCAAAAACCTTAAGTTTCTCGTCAATCCTTCAAATTTCGTCCTTTTTACAGCAGAATTTTTAAAGACTTTCCGAAAGGTATCTTCGGTGATTTCCTGCCAATCTTGTCTGGTCATCGAAAGCAAATCCGGATGCGGATCAAACAACGGTTCGCGGTGCGGCTTTGAAAACCTGTTCCACGGGCAAACGTCCTGGCAGATATCGCAGCCGAACGCCCAATCGTTGAATTTGCCCTTCATTTCAACAGGCAAATTGCCTTTGAGTTCTATGGTAAAATACGATATACATTTGCTTCCATCCACAACATACGGCGCGACGATGGCCTCGGTCGGACAAGCGTCGAGACACGCTGTGCAAGTGCCGCAATGGTCGGTGACGGCGTGATCGTATTCGAGATCGATATCTACGACGAGTTCGGCGATGAAGTAGAACGAACCGGTTTTCTGGGTCAGCAAATTCGAATTTTTTCCAATCCAGCCCAAACCGCTTCTCGCCGCCCAGGCCTTGTCAAGTACCGGCGCCGAATCGACAAATGCGCGGCCATTCACCTGCCCGATTTCATTTTGGATCGAAAACAATAGTTCTTTCAATTTGTCCTTGATTACGAAATGGTAATCCTGGCCATAGGCGTATTTCGAAATCTGATAAGTATCTGTTTTTTGGGTCTGCGACGGAAAGTAATTCAGCAGCAATGAAACCACGCTTTTGGCTCCATCGACGAGCTTTGTCGGGTCAAGCCGCTTGTCGAAATGGTTTTCCATGTAAGTCATTTCGCCATGCATGCCGCGCCTGAGCCACGATTCGAGGCGAGGCGCCTGATCTTCAAGGAAACCGGCTTTTGAAATGCCGCATGACAGAAAGCCGAGGCGCGTGGCTTCGGTCTTGATGAATTGCGAATATTTTTGCCGGCTGTCCATCGCTACCTGAAAAATCTTTTGAATATGGTTTCGGAAGCAAGCAAAAGCGAACACGCCAGCAGCGTCATGCCATAAATGCAGTTGAACCGCAAACCAGTATAAATGTAGACTGACATTGCCACCTGCCCCACGAGGACAGCGGCAATTACGGCAAATGTATGATATACCAACGGCGAAGCGGATTGCCTGAGTTTCACGAAATAGATAGAGATCAACACGAAATTGAAAAGATACAACAATCGGGCGGCCACACCAAGCTTCTCAAGCAATCCGGTTTTCGGGGTTTCACAAAACGGATTGAAATTCGACGATATTTTCTTTATCGCCGCTGAAGCCAAATCAGCACCCGACGCCTGATCGATAAACGCCATCGTCGCCTCTTTAAACCGCTGATTCATGTCAATTACGCTTCCGCGGTTGAAATCCTGCGCAGTCAGGTATTTTAGATTGCTGTTCTCATCGGCATCATCACCGCGTGTATTGGTAAAATTTTCAGCGACATTATCATTCCATCCCTTTGAGAATGTAGCGCCATGCGAAGCTGTCAGATAAAATCCTTTTTCAAACGTCAGTGCATTGCGCAGCGGCCATGCCAATAGCAGTGCTATAAACAGTACGATTGATACGGCGCTTCGACGGATTTGCTGTTGACCGGCTTTCAAGATATAAATGGCAAATAACGTCGCCACGAAAAAAATTGAAACCGGATGACAAAGAATCGCAATCACGCAAAGCAAAGTAAAATCGTAGCTGACGCGCTTCCCGACCGAGGTCATGAACGAAACAGCAAGTGCAAGAATCAAAACTGCCGAGAGTGATTCTGTCAAAAAGTTCGCGCTGTATTTGACGAACTGCGGTTCGAAAAAAACCAAAAAGAGCAAACAATAAAGATTGTCGCCGAGTTTGTAGTGCTCTTTGAGCCGCGTCAGTGCCCAAAAACCGATGGCCAGTTCAATCAGCATTTTCAGTCCCAACAAAACAATTTGCTTGTTCGAGACCAAAAAAAATACCGACAATATCGCTGGCCAAACCGGCGCGCGCCATGTCGCAGATTCGGTCGGAACCGGTGACTGATTGTCTCCGTATACGCCAAAATCGGACAGGTTTTTCCCGATTTGGAGGTAATGTCCGATGTCGCCCTTAACGGTTTCAATCGGAAGCGCGGCTTGCGCAGACAAACTAAACTGGAACAGGAAATATATTTTTAAAGCCGCAAGAGCCAGTATAAATGCGATAATGACAATTTTGTTTCGCGGCATCACAGTCCGTATTTGAAAATGCACCAAATCGCGCGAAAACCGTCGCGCCAGCCTATTTTCTTGCCTTCTTCGAATGTTCTGCCGTAGTAGCTGATTCCGACTTCGTAAATCCGGATATTCTTGATTTTTGAGATTTTGGCCGTGACTTCGGGTTCAAACCCAAAACGCTTTTCCTTCAATGAAACCGATTTGACGATGTCCGCGCGAAACATTTTGTAGCAGGTTTCCATATCGGTCAGGTTCAGGTTGGTCATCATGTTGCTGAGAAATGTCAGGAACTTGTTGCCGATTGAATGCCAGAAAAACAAGATGCGGTGCGGCTTTCCGCCCATGAAACGGCTGCCGTAAACCACATCGGCATGACCATCGAATATCGGTTTGAGCAAGATGTTGTATTCTTGGGGATCATACTCGAGATCGGCATCCTGGATAATGATCACCTCGCCGGTTGCCGAAGCGATTCCCGTATGCAGCGCGGCGCCTTTACCCTGATTATGCGAATGCTCGTAATAGCGAATGTTGAAATCTGCGTTGGCCTCGATATATTGCGCGATAATTTCTTTGGTGTTATCGGTACTGAAATCATTGACGATAATTACTTCTTTCTCGATATTGCCCAACAGCTCGACCTTTTTGATCTTGTTCAGGATATGGTGAATCGTCGGGCCTTCATTGTACGCAGGAATGACGATGGACAACGTCGCGATCTCGGTTTTTTCCATGCTTAAAACAATCCTTGCTGGCGGTTATTATTTATTTTCCCGAGATGATGGTAGGCTTTGTCGGTCACTTCGCGGCCACGCGGCGTACGAATGATAAAACCTTCCTGGATCAAAAACGGCTCATACACTTCCTCGATGGTTTCGCTGCTTTCGGACACGGCTGTTGCCAAAGTCGACAAGCCGACCGGACCGCCTTTGAACTTTTCGATGATTGTCGTCAGGATTTTATTGTCCATTTCATCGAGCCCGTGCGCGTCGACATTGAGCGCTTTCAATGAGAATCTCGCGATTTCAATATCGATTTTTCCATTGCCCTTGATTTGGGCAAAGTCACGAACACGGCGCAACAATGCATTTGCGATACGAGGCGTACCGCGGCTTCTGCCTGCAATTTCAATCGCGGCTTCCATCGTAATCGGTATTTTGATGATTGAGGCCGAACGCTGGACGATTGTTGTCAGCAACTCCGTATTGTAATATTGGAGCCTCGACGAAATCCCGAAACGCGCCCGCATCGGCGCCGTCAAAAGCCCCGAACGCGTTGTTGCGCCCACAAGAGTAAACGGATTGAGGTTGATTTGTACCGAACGCGCATTTGGGCCAGACTCAATCATGATGTCAATCTTGAAATCTTCCATTGCCGAATACAAATATTCTTCAACGACCGGGCTGAGCCTGTGGATTTCATCAATGAACAACACATCGCGTTCTTCAAGGTTGGTTAAAAGTCCGGCCAGATCGCCGGGTTTGTCCAAAACCGGACCCGATGTGATCTTGATTCCGACCCCGAGCTCATTCGCCAGAATATTGGCCAGCGTTGTTTTCCCTAATCCCGGCGGGCCGTGAAACAGCGAGTGATCCAAGGCTTCACCGCGATGATTGGCGGCTGCGACAAAGACTTTCAGGTTTTCAAGAACATGATCTTGCCCAGAAAAATCTTCAAAAGAAAGCGGCCGGAGCTTTTTCTCGATATCGAGTTCTTCGGCGTTGTAGCGCTCGTTGGTCGGGTCGAGGTTCTCATTCATTTGGCAAATATAGCCAAAATGTTAGGTGATTTCAGGCGAGTTTAAACTTTATAACCTTTGGCCAGAAGCGTTTGCCATTCTGGGTGGATTCGCAAATATTTCGCGACGAACGGGCAAAGCGGCGCGAGTGTGTAGCCATGGTCTTTGACGTAATGCAATGCCTTTTCCACTATTTGCTTGCCGACGCCTCGGCCTGCCAATGCCGGCGGCACTTCAGTATGCGTCAGGAACATGATGTTCTCGTTGTTAAGGATTGATTCGATGATTGCGGTATGGCCGTCGACTTCGAGTTCGAATCGTTTTTTGTCTTCGTTGAATTTGAAATTATTGTCGCTCATCTGGATTTTGTCTTTGTTTAAATAAGTGCTTAAGGCGCCGGAAGGACATTTGGCGACTTGTTGGATGATTTCTTCGGATGTTGCCGCGTCAATGGTCACCCAGGGTTTCTCCCGCGGTTTGAAAACACCACTCAAACCACGCGCACAGATTCCAGAATGGATGCACATTTCGGGCTTCCATACTATTGTGACTTCACCGTTGGTGTATTCTCGGGTTTGCATGTTGGTGTAAACCCCAAAGGTTTTTAAAACCTTTGGGGTTTTAAATGTACAAAAAATCAGCATTTAACCTTACGGTAAACCCGCACAAATTCCAAAAACAAAAATGCCTCCAAGCGGAGGCATTTTGTATTAGTGATGCATGACTTCTTCACCTTCTTTGAAGGGAATGTGCTGCGGCACAAAATCCTCTTCATGGCCTGGTTTGCTATAATCATACGGCCAACGGTGAACGTGCGGGATTTCGCCTTCCCAGTTGCCGTGGATGTGTTTGATTGGCGCAGTCCATTCGAGCGTGTTTGACCTCCATGGGTTTTGAACGGTTTTCTTGCCGATAAAAATGCTGCTGAAAAAATTGTACAGAAATACCAATTGGAAAGCGCCACCAACCAAGGCAAAAACCGTAATCAAAATGTTTACGTTCTGCAAGTCGTCAAACAACGGAAAGTTCGTATTGGTGTAATAACGACGCGGCAACCCTGCCATACCGATGAAGTGCATCGGGAAGAAAACGCCGTAGGCACAGACCGTCGTAGCCCAGAAATGGATATATCCAAAATTTTTGTTGAGCATACGGCCGTACATTTTAGGAAACCAATGATAGATTCCCGCAAACATTCCGAACAGCGCAGAAATACCCATTACCAAGTGGAAGTGCGCAATAACAAAATAAGTATCGTGAACGTTGATATCAAGAGTTGAATCGCCGAGGATGATGCCGGTCAAACCGCCAGTAATGAAGGTCGATACAAAACCGATCGAAAACAACATCGCAGGGTTCAACTGAAGGTTGCCTTTCCAAAGCGTCGTAATCCAGTTGAAGGCTTTTACCGCCGACGGAATCGCAATCAAGAGCGTCGTAAAGGTAAACACCGAACCGAGGAATGGGTTCATACCCGACATAAACATGTGGTGACCCCAAACGATGGTCGACAGGAATGCGATTGCGAGGATCGACATGATCATCGCACGGTAACCGAAAATAGGCTTACGTGCATTGGTTGCCATAATCTCCGAAACCAAGCCCATCGCAGGCAAGATTACGATATATACTTCAGGGTGTCCGAGGAACCAGAACAAGTGCTCGAACAATACCGGCGAACCGCCTTGGTAGTGCAATACTTCGCCGGCGAGATAAATGTCTGACAAGAAAAACGATGTTCCGAAACTTCTGTCCATGATGAGCAACAATGCTGCCGACAAAAGAACCGGGAACGAAAGGATACCGATGATCGCCGTAATGAAAAACGCCCAAACGGTCAACGGCAAGCGTGTCATTGACATGCCTTTAGTCCGCAGGTTGATTACCGTAACAACGTAGTTCAATGAACCCATCAATGAAGAGGCAATGAAAATCGCCATCGAAACCAACCAAAGCGTCATTCCGGCTCCTGAACCTGGAATGGCTTGTGGCAATGCCGAAAGCGGTGGATAAATCGTCCAACCAGCCGATGCCGGTCCAGCCTCAACAAACAATGAGGAAACCATCACGACAGATGACAAGAAGAACAACCAATATGAAATCATATTCATAAAGCCCGACGCCATATCGCGTGCGCCAATCTGCAACGGAATCAAAAGGTTACTGAAAGTACCGCTCAGACCGGCCGTCAATACAAAGAATACCATAATGGTTCCGTGAATCGTGACCAGCGCCAGATACATGTCATTGGCCATCACGCCTCCCGGAGCATGCTTTTCGCCAAGGAAGAAGCTGAATAACTTGAAAGGTTCTTCAGGCCATGCCAACTGCATCCTAAAGAG